>JADGRD010000438.1 GCA_017881285.1 Pseudomonadota bacterium
GGGGGCCGGCGGGACGACGACAGGCTCTCCAGCCTAGATGCGTACCGAGGGCTATCAGCAGCGAGGCTCCTCACCCCTGACCCTCTCCTCGCTTCGCGAGGCGAGGGGGCCGGAGCGGACGCGAGGCGAGGGGCGTAGGCTCATGAAATCGCTTGTTGATGCAATGGGCCACACCCCCGCGGTCATTCTGCTCGGTCCCCGCCAGGTGGGCAAGACGACCCTGGCCAGGGAGGTCACGAAGACGATGGGTGGGGTCTACCTGGATCTCGAGTCCGAGTGGGACCGGGCCAAGCTGGCCCAGCCCGAGCTGTATTTCGACGACCACCAGAACGAGCTCGTGGTGCTCGATGAGATTCATCGGGTGCCCGGGCTGCTGCCGCTCTTGCGCGGGGCCATCGACCGCGCTCGGTTGCGGGCAAAGGGAAGCGGGCTCTACCTGCTGCTCGGTTCAGCCAGCCTGGAGCTGATGAAGCAATCGAGCGAGACCTTGGCGGGGCGGGTTGCCTGCCTGGAGCTCGGCCCCTTCGACATCCTCGAGCTAGGCCCCACCGGACTTGCCAGCGATGCACTGTGGGTGCGCGGCGGCTTTCCCGACAGCCTGCTTGCCGCCGACGAAACGCGCAGCCTGCGCTGGCGGCAGGATTTCGTACGGTCCTACCTGGAGCGCGACATCGCGCAGTTCGGGCCGCGCATCGCCGCCGAGACCCTGCGCCGGTTCTGGACCATGCTGGCCCACCAGCAGGGCAGCATCCTCAACACCGCCCACCTTGCGCGCGGTCTCGGGGTCAGCGGCAAGACGACAGCGCACTACGTCGACCTGCTCGTCGATCTCTTGCTCGTGCGCCGACTTCCGCCCTGGCACACCAACGCCGGCAAGCGCCTGGTGAAATCGCCCAAGGTCTACCTGCGTGACAGCGGCATCGTCCACGCGCTGCTCGACATTCCGAACAAGGAGGCGCTGCTCGGACACCCGGTGGTGGGCGCAAGCTACGAAGGCTTCGTGATCGAGACTCTGCTCGGTTGCGCGCCCAGCAAAGTACAGAGCTATTTCTACAGGACGAGCGGCGGCGCCGAGATCGATCTGCTCCTGGTTTGGCCGGACGAAAGCATCTGGGCTGTCGAGGTCAAGCGCAGCCTGAGCCCGACGGTGGGTCGTGGATTCCACTCCGGGTGTGCCGACCTTCACCCTACGCGCAAATTGATCGTTTACCCCGGCAATGAACCCATGCACGTGAACGCCGACATCGATGCGTTGCCCCTGTCCACGGTGGCGCGCGAACTGGCGGAGTAGCGGATGCTCCCCTTGCCAAAGACCAGGGGCTGCGTCGTCTAGCGACGGGGCGCAGGCCCACGCGCGCTTCGGTCAGCGCCCGACTTTCGCGGGCGGCCGGTTTCCGCGAAGGCCGGCAGCGAAGCACGAAGGTGGATGCGGCTGTCAAAGGCGTCGCGTGTCCGCCGTTCGAATAAGGGCAGCCCCTAGATGTGTTTTTCAGATTCCGGGGCCGGCCGCGCAGCGGCCATATTGCCTCGCCCCGCAGGGGAGAGGCAGGACGCGCGAAGCGCGGCCGGTGAGGGGCGCAGCCGCGGGAGAAAGTGCGCCTGCCCCTCACCCTCGCCCTCTCCCCGCTGCGCGGGGCGAGGGTATCGGAGGCGGACCCGGGGCGCCTTTCCTCAGGTGCACCAACCTTGAACCTGCGCAACCAATCTGGTACATTTTTGGTTATGCTACGCTCGGCGGCCGTTCGAACCTCGCAGGCACCCCTCGGACGTACTATCCGTTTCCCAGGGGCTTTGCGTGAGAAGATTGTCTCGGACGCCGGCAGGTGCGGTCGCAGTTTCGAGGGACAGGTCATCTCGCTTTTGCGCCGACACTACGGTGAAGATGTCGACATTGCGCCCCACCCCACCGACATCCTAGCGCTCGCAGTGGCGAGTTTTGCAGATCTTTCCGAGTCGGATCTCGCCACGCTGACCAAGAGATTCGTGGAGAAAGACCGCTAGGCCCATGAGCGCCGAGCCTGTCGTGCTAGACACCGACACGCTGTCAGAGGTGAGCCGAGGAAATCTGCCCTTTCGCGAACGGGCGCTGAGCTACCTGTCACGCTTTGGCCGTCTGACCATCACCGCCGTCACGGTCTTCGAGCGGCTGCGCGGGTATCGAGTTGCCATTCATGCCGGCAAACCCTTCGAGCGCCAGATGCAAGCCTTCGAAGCCTTGGTAAGCAACAGCGTCGTGCTTCCGTTCGACGAAGAGGCGGCGAACATTGCTGCCGAGATCTGGTCCCGAGTTTCACGCCCACAACGACAGCAGGTGGGCGATATCCTGATCGCTGCCATCGCGGTGTCGCGCCAGATGCCCCTCGTGACGAGAAACCGAAGGGACTTCGAGGGACTTGCCAAGATCTCAGGCGTCGGGCTTCGCCTCCTGGACTGGTCTGCCCCACGGGCTGGTGCACCTCGATAACACAGGATGTGGACGCGGTTCATCGAGCTGGCCGAGGAAATCAGCACTCAGATACCGCGCTATGTGGTCTCACGCCTGGTCGAGGCGCTGAACGGGGAGGGCAGCCCCTCACCGCCACGCTCCGCGTGGCTGCCTCTCCCCGCTTCGCGGGGCGAGGCGATGTGGCCGCTGCCGCGGCCGTGCTCGATTGCTTCGCGGGGCGAGGCGATGTGGCCGCTGCCGCGGCCGGGGGGCTACACCAGCTTGGCCAGCCAGCGATTCGCGGACACTACCCACTGGGTACGCCCGCCGATGGTGGTGCGCCGGGCGTGGCCCGGTTCGCTGACGAGCTGGATCGCGCAAGGAACCCCTAGCGATTCCTGAAAGGCGAGGAGCTGCGGGGACAAGGCCGTGTCCGAGAGCTTGCACTCGACCAACACGCGAGGCTGCCGCTTCTCGACGATGAGGAAGTCCACCTCGCGCTTCTCCTTGTCGCGAACATAGGTCAAGTCGAGGCTGGCCTCGCCCACTTGGGTCCAGGTGCGCACCGCCTTCAGCAAATGGAGAGCGACCAGATTCTCGAATCGCGCACCATCCCGAGGTGGCTCGATCTCCGCCCAGTCCCACAGGTACAGCTTGGCTTCCTTCTTCAAGGCTCTGGCGACGTTCTTGACCCAGGGAGAGATCCGAAATGAGTAGTAGAAGGCATCGAGAACTCCCACCCAGGCACGAACGGTTTCGAACGCCACGCCGAGATCCTCGCGCATCGAGTTGAGGGAGAGGGGACTGCCCACGCGTTCCGGCAAGAGGTGCGCCAGCATTTCGAGCAAGGAAAGCTCGCGCAGGCTGGTGGCGTCGCGAATGTCCTCGCGAACCAGACGCTCCGTGCGTCCGGCGCTCCAAGTTCGATGGAAAGCGTCGCTGCCTCGCAGGAACGGCTCGGGGAATCCACCCAACCGCAGCAGGGCCTGGAACGCATCCTTGGCTCCCGCGTCGGTACCATCCAGCTCACCGAGGTCCCGCGCGAAGCTGGTCCAGGTCGCGCGCTTGCCTGCCAGCTCTGCGATGGTGAACGGGAACAGGCACAGCGGCACATAGCGCCCGAGCAGGCTGTCCCCGCCGCGCTTGTACACATCCAGGCGGCCGCTACCCGTCACCATGAAGGCAAACCGGTCGGCGTAGCCGTCGAAGGTCCCCTTGAGGTAGTTCTTCCAGCGTGCGTACTTGTGGAGCTCGTCGAGAACCACCAGGGGTGGATGTACTGGGTCGCCAGCGCATTCCTTCTCGAAGAAGGCCGGATCCTTCGCCAGGAGCTTGCGGTCGCTGGCCAGATCCCAATTGAAGTATCGGCCCGATCGCTTCACCAGCATCGACTTGGCCAGCGTCGTCTTGCCCACCTGACGTGGCCCCGACACGAAGACCATCTTGCGCCAGTCGTCCAGCACCAAGCGCGCGTCACTGGCCAGCATGCGTTCGATGGTCATTCGGTCAGTTTAGATGTAACTCTGAAAAAGTCATGACCTTTTCAGAGTTGAGTCTGACGGACGATGGGCGGCGGCATTTCGCCCTCACCCGCCCGCTACGCGGCCGGGGGGAACGCACCACGACATCGTCTCTCAAACGGGCAGGGCAGCCAGGAACGCGGATGCATCCAGCACGCGAACGTCGCCAGCGGTGCCCGCCGCGATGGGCTCGCCCACCACCAGGAATTTGTGTCGGACGCCCAACCGGCTGGCAAAGTAGTGGATCGAGGAACCGGGGTCGGTCTTGCTTGCCTTCACCTCTAGCAGGAGCCAGGCCTTGCCTTCGCGGGTTACGAGAAAATCCACCTCACGCCCTTCCTTGTCACGAACGTAGTGCAGATCCAGACGCGGGTAGCCCCAGTCCTGGCTGAACTGGCACCATTTCAGCAGGTGACCGGCCACGAGGTTCTCGAGGCGCGCCCCCGGCTGAGA
>JADGRD010000439.1 GCA_017881285.1 Pseudomonadota bacterium
CTGGTTCTTGCCGTTGGTGGTCGCGTCCCGGTAGTTCACGCGCGCCGCCTGCGTGCCGTAGATCGGGTAGCGGAAACTTTCGCCCGTGCCCAGGTCGGGATCGGCCTGGCCGAGGGTCGCGCCGCCCACGACGTAGGTCGCGTTGACCATGGTGCCGAGGCCGGTGAGGTTCAAGGCCGCGAAGCTCGCGGGAGGCGCGGTCGCGGTGCCGCTCACGCCGGGGTTCTTGTAGTTCTGCAGCGTCCAGCCGCTCGGGGGCATGTTGCCGATGTTGCCGGTCTCGAAGTCGCCGTTGACGAACGAGTGGATGCGCGCGGTCCGTCCCGGTGGCTCGCTGCCTGGGCCGGAAGGGTTCTTCGCGGGAGAGCACGCGGCCAGGGCCGCCAGCATCATCGTGGTCAACCATGCATGTCGCTTCATCGCGTACTTGCGCTTCGAAATCATGGCTTGCTCCTCGTAGCTTCCTCGGGCTTGGCTCCGACGATGTGGAACTCGACGCGACGGTTGTTCTGGCGGCCCGCCGCCGTGTCGTTGCTGTCGATGGGCCTCGACTGGCCGAAGCCGGCGGCGCTCAGGCGATCGGCGGTGATGCCTTTGTCGACCAGCCACTTGACCACCGCCTTCGCGCGCCGCTTGCTCAACCGTTTGTTGTGCCCCTTGCCGCCGTGGTTGTCGGTGTGGCCTTCCACGCTCACGGCCGCGATTTCCGGGTGCTCGGTCAGCACCTTCCAGACCGCCTCGAGCACCATGTTGCTTTGCGGGCGGATGGTGTCACGGTCGGTGGCGAACTCGATGCGTTCCATGATGACGATCTGTCCGCCCTTGACCACCGCGATTGGACAGCCGTTCTTGCCGTGGTCATCGCTCCGCGGGCCGGGCTCGTTCGGGCAGGCGTCCTCGGCATCGATGATGCCGTCGCCGTCGCTGTCCGCGGGCAGGGGACAGCCGTTGGTGCTCGGATCATTGGTCTTGGGGCCGGGGTCGCTTGGGCAGGCGTCCTCGCGATCGATGATACCGTCGCCATCGCTGTCCTTGGGCGCGGGCGCGGGCGGGGGTGGGGGCGGCGGTGGTGGTGGCGTGGGCTCGACGGGTGGCGGCGGTGGTGGTGCCGGCGCGGGCTGCGGCATCCACTCCGCTGAAACCAGGACGCGCACCGTGGGCGAGCCCAGGCCGTCGGTCAGGCCCGGGCCCGCGGCGGCGCCGACCACGAAATCGGCAGCCACGCGAAGCTTTGCGCCGAGCACCGCCTCGACGGGCGTGCTCACCTGCTTGAACGCCGTATGGGCATGCGCCACCACGGTCGAGCCATAGACTTCGGGGCCGACGAGCAGCCGGCGGTCGAGGAAGCGCAGACCGGTCGCCGCGACGAAGTTGACCTCGCTGCCCATGGCCGCGTCGGCATAGCTGTCGGAACGGGCCCGGTACTGCGCGCCCACGCCCGCGGAGTAGGCCCAGGCGCCGACGTCTCCCGCGAACATCAGGCGTCCGCGAACCCGCACCTTGCCATCGCTGGCGAAGGCCGGTCGGCTACCGGTGGGGCATTCCACTTGCGCTCCGAGCCCGAGCCGGAACGCGCCGTCGGCCTGGCCGTAGACGCGGACCGCGGTCCCCAGGCGCATATCGCCCAGCTTGCCGCCTTTGGCCGTGGCGAAACGGACTTGGCCGTCGTCCGCCCCATGGCCCGCGACCAGGGGCTCGAAGGGCAGGGCGAACGCGAGTTGGAATCGTTCCCAAAGCGTAAGCGCGATGCCGAGATGGGCGAAGAGCTGGTGCTCGACGATGGCGGAGGAGGGGCCGCTTTCGGCCTCGAGCACGAGGGGGCGATAGGCCCAATCGCCGACCAGCCCAATGGCCAGTCGACCGTCGCCGGCGTACGAAACCGAGTCGGCGGCGAACCAGTGCGTGCCGGATTCCGCGGGGCTGAAGCGGTCGAGCGCGAAGCCAGGCACGATCGCGTTCTGGGCCTGCGCGTGGCTGGCCGAGAGGAGGACGATCGCTGCTGCGATCATCGCCCCAAGCTTCATGGGTTGTGAAAGAACCTGTCGACAGGGGAATGCCCAAAACCGGATTGCCGCCATCGGGTTTCTCATCGGCCGAGGGGAGGTCGGAGTTGAACGGCCGGCTAGAGGTGTTGGAAGGTATGTAGGCGGGCGTGGTCAAGCCTGCTCGGATCCCGCACCTGCCGCCCGCGCTCTCTGCTGCCATCACGGGACAAGTGACTTCCCCGGTTTCTTGGGTTCTCCCGCGAGTGGCATAGAATTGTGCGCGGAGGCCAGCCCTTCGCGGGGAGCTCAGTCTCGAGTCAGTGGCATGAACACGTTAGCCGATCAGGTCGTAGAATTCACAATTACCCTGGTGCGTGCGTTGCAGCGCGTGGGCCAGTTCGAGCCAGCGACAGCGAATTTTCCGCGTGTCCGCGCCCGCCTGTGGAAGGAGCTCGGGCGCCTGCAGCGAACCCAGCCGGAGATTGGCTACCTCGTCGGACCGCCCGCGGTCGCCGGCGGCGCGCCCGAGCTGTGGGTGGATGGCACCTCTCCCATGCGCGTCGAACTGCGCCGCATCGTGGGGTCTTCCATCGGTGGCGCGTTCATCCTGCAGCTCTTGGAATACATGCAACGCCGCGGCCTGGTCATCCTATCGTTTTCCCGCGGCATCACCGAGCCTGAATGGAACGCCTTCCTGGAAATCATGAGCGAGCCTTTCGTCGACAAGAGCCCGGCCGGCGAGGGCCAGCGGCTCTCGCGGGCGCTGCTCGCCAAGAAGGTCGTGCATGTTTCGCTGGTCTGCGACGCCGAGCAGACCCAGGTGCAGGGCGACCTTCCCTGGCAGGTTCGTCTGGCCTACGCCCGTTTGCTGCGCGACCTGCGTGCGGAGGCGGCTTCGGGGCAGTTCACACCCGCGCGGCTCTACGAGCAGAGCGAACGCTTGATCGCCGGGATGGCGTATTCGTACTTCCGCAAGTTCGACGTGGTCCGGCAGATGCTCTTTCGCGCCGACATCGTCGACCGGTTGCTCCACGAGATCCCGACGTTGCGCCAGGTCGAAGTCCTGGGGCTCATGGTGCACGGACTGCCCATCGTTTCGCTGCACGGAACCACCAACCTGGTCTTCAAGGAACTGCCCTCGGCCGACCAGGCGCCGCCCGAGCCCGCGGCCTCCGTCCTCCGCGCCATCACCGAGCGCATGCTCAAGATGCCGTCGTCACGCCAGGTCGACGAAACCTTGCGGGCCATGTGCCGGCGACAGATCGTGCCCATCACCCGGTTGCCGGTCGAGTTGCAGGAGTGGGTCCTGGCCGAAAGCTGGGTCGACGCTCTGCGGACCGACCCCGCCGCGGATCCGTCCAGGGGCAGCGCGGACAGCAATCCGGTTCGCATTCTGCAGAAAGGCGCACGCTATGCTTTCACGCAGAAGTTGTTCCCGCAGGCGAGCGGAATCTTGCAGCGTATTGGAACCCTGGACCGGAAGGCCGTTCCCGCGGTGTTCGATGTCCCAACCGTGGAGGCAGTGCTCGAAATATTGCCAACGGGCGCGGACGAGAAGCGCGGAATGCTCGCCCTGCTGGAACAGGGGGGACAGACTGCCGCCAATTCGACAGCCACGGTGTTGAGCACCAGCGAGCAGAAGGTCAGCGAAATGGCGGCCTGGATTCTGACGCAGATGAAGAGTGCCGGCGTTGCGGCGGCACTGCTCGCTCTCGACCAGGACATCGAGAAGGAGGAGACCGTGCGCCTGCTGCTTGGCTGCGTGGCCGGCAAGGCGCCGGACAGCGCGGCTCCGGCTTTCATCCGGCAGCTCGCGCACAAGTCATCGCGTATCCGGCGGGATGCGCTCACGGCCCTGGCCGCGGCCAGCCCCGCGGCCGCGGATCTGCATGTGGCCCACGCGCTCGCCGATCCCGACGAGAGCGTGCGCATCCGCGCCCTGCTCTTGTGCGCCAGCTCGGGTGTGGGCGGCGCGAAGGTCATCCCTCGGGCCATCAAGATCGTGTCCGAGGACGCGCGGGGAGCGCCACCGCAAGTCGTGCGCGCCGCCATCGAGGTCGTCATCCGCCGCTGGGAAGCCGGGGCGCTCGCCGTCGTCCAAGCCGAGGCGGCCCTCTGCCGCCTGGCCGCGCCCATCGGAGTATTGGGCCGGCTCTTTGGCCAGACGCCACCGCCCGCCGCGGTTCTGGTGACGGCCATCGCCGCCCTCGGCCGGCTCGGCACGGAACGCGCGGCCAGACTCCTTGTGAAACTCGAGCGCAGCAAGGAGCCCGAGGTCGCCCAAGCGGCGCAACGTCTACTGGACGGTGTGGGCGATCAGACGCCGATCGAGCCCACGTCGTCCCCGGATGTCGCGGACGGGAAGTAGTTCTCGGGCAAACGGCGGTCGCCCGGCGACGACTGCGGCCTGCTG
>JADGRD010000440.1 GCA_017881285.1 Pseudomonadota bacterium
CTCTGCCCGCACCCAGCGACGAGGACATCGCGCGCCTGGCTCGTGCCGTGTGCCGGAAGGTCACACGCTACCTGGGGCAGCTGACGGGGGAAGACAAGGATCCTCAGTTCACCCTCGACCATCTGGCCAATGCCTCCGTGCAAGGCCTGGTCGCGACTGGTCCGCGCCGAGGGTGTCGCGTATTGCGCCTGGGAGGTGCTGGTGCGGACGCCGAGGCCGCGATCATGGGCAAGCGGTGCGCGGAGGTCGCCAGTTTCAATATTCACGCCAACGTGCGCGTGGGCGCCAACGATCGCGACGGCCTCGAACACCTGTGCCGATATCTTGCGCGACCACCCATCGCGAACGATCGTCTACAAGAACTGCCCGACGGTCGGCTTGCCCTGCGCTTCAAGCAAGTCTGGCGCGATGGCACCACGCATATTGTGTTCACGCCGCACGAACTGATCGAGAAGCTCATTCCGTTGATTCCGCGCCCTCGCTGCCACCTCGTCCGATACCACGGCATCCTTGGCCCCGCGGCCAAGGATCGCGCCAACGTGGTGCCGACGCCGCCCGCGCCGCTCGCGCCAGCTGCGGCGGGCGCCGAAGCGGCAGGCGCCGACAAGGCGGGCGAGGGCGAATCCCGCGACATCGATCTTAGCAAGATACCAAGAGTCAGCCGACTGCCTTGGGCCCTCCTTCTTAAACGCGTGTTCATGACAGACGCGCTGACATGCCCGAAGTGCCGTGGGCGCATGAAGATCCTGGCCGCGATCACGAAGCCAGACGCCATACGCAAGATCCTAGACCACCTCGGAATCCCGAGCGAAGCCCCGCGCCGCACCGCCGCGCGCCCACCGCCGCAGGCCGAGCTTTCGGGCACGGCCGACATCGACTATGCCAGCCCGCCCAGCCCCGAGTGGTGACCGAGCAGCGCCCCCAGAAATGGGGCCAGGAATAGGCTATGTCCATGGCGGCATTCCCCGCGAAGATGGGCTTGTTTTCCCCTGGGTAGAGGGGATAGTTTGGGTGTGTAGGTGGCTGTAGTTTACAGAATCTCCGTTATCGGCGTTTTCCTCAGGTGAAGGAAAATGGCGCTTAAAATGACTATCCACTGGCACCGCCGATCCCACGGGGGTAAAGAGGGTCACCATGTCAATCATCGCTCGTCGGGCGTGTGCTGTGGTCGGGCTCGCTCTGCTCATGGCCGGATGTGGCAACAATCCGGGAAACCCTAACAACGGATCGTCGGTCGTTCTGCGCCAGAGCATCGGGGTTAACCTCGCCCAGGTCCGCAGCTTTGTCTCGATCGCCAGCACCACCTCCCAGTCCACGGCCCTTCGAGCGGCGTACTTCGAGGCGGCCTTCAGCTCCAATCAGAGCGACGAGGGTGTGGCCAGTGACTGCGGTCAGGGCGGTGATGGTGGTCAGGGAGGCGACTGTGGTCAGGGAGGCGGTCTCTTCGCGTTGACGCTCTCGGGTGGCGTCGAGCCCGTCCCGATCGTCGAATCGGCGGACCCCAACGGCCAAGTTCCGGCTGCCAACCAGCCCAACATCACCGCCATCTTCCCGACGGCCTCCTGGATTCTCTTCGAGGCGCCTGGCTTCCAAACCGGCAAGAAGGTCGAGACCGATGGCGGCGCTCCGCGATGGGACCCGGTCATGTGCTCGATGATCGCTGTCCGTCGCGCCGATGGAGCCCTCTTCTGCGCCCCGCTCTACACCAATCGGGATTGGTCCGGTCGGGATCTGCAGACAACCACACTCGCCAACGCCGCCGGTGACGTCGTCTATGCCATGCTGAATGTCGCCGACGTGCCGGCTCAGCCGCCTTCGGGAGACGCCGTTCTCTACCGGATTGTGCTGGGCGGCGACTCGGGACCGACGGCGACCCCTGCGATCAACTTCCCGGTCTTCATGCTGCACTCGTTCCGAGCGAACGGCGCCGGCGACCTCTACCTGAGCTACATCGCCACCGCCATGAGCGGAACCATGCAGACCAAGATTCTTCCGCTCAACGGCTCCAGCGCGTTCACGGTTCAAGGATCGGCGAACTGCGCTGCGATCGCCGGAGAGCCCGGCAGGGCCGACGAAGACACCTTCTACGCCGTGAATGGCGGCTGCAGCGGACAGAGCGTCGACGGCTTGATCCGCGTCATTACCAAGAGCGGCCCCTCGTTCACGGAATCCGACCAAGCGCTGAGCTTTCCAGGCGGAAGCCAGTATTCGGGCCTCTATCGTCTCGCCGACGGGATCTACATGTTCAGCGCGGCTGACAAGGCGCTCCTACGCGTGATTGCGGATGGAGCCATCCTCACCACCCTCGCGCCGACCCCGCTCACCGGCGTCACCCGCGTCCTCGGGCTAGACAGCACCAGCACGATCTATCCGCACGGCGGCTATTGGGTCTTCATCGCCGAGACCGCGTCCGGCTACGAGTTCGTCCGCCACAACGGGATCACCCAGCAAGACATTCCGTTTGATTCCACCCTCGACATCCGGAGCTTCACCGTTTCCTCGGACGGCGCGATCGACTTCCTGGCCGTTCGTACGGATACGCAGGAGAAGGTCCGCGGCACGATCGCCTTCGGCTCGACCGAGGTCACCGTGGAGTCGGCTGGCGCTCTGGACCCGGCACGGGTAGTGGCGTTCACCCAGGTCAACTGAGAAGTCTAACAGGCTGTAGCCCACGATCGCGACCGCGCCGGCGAGCGCCTGGGTAGAGGGGATAGTTTGGGTGTGTAGGTGACTGTGGTTTACAGAATCTCGGTTATCGGACATTTGGGGGGATGCGGTTCGGTGAAGCGAGAATGGCGCTTAAAAGGCCTATGCTCAAATGTAACGGCTGCACCGGGCTCGTCACCATCGACACCAGCAGCGGCAACTATGCCTACACCCTCGAATACTACGAGCTCGCCCACTTCTCGAGGTTCATCGCTCCCGGCGCGCGCCGGGTTACCAGTGATGACACCGGCGCGACTGGCGGGATTTCTGCATCTGCCATTCGGAACCCAGACGGCAGCGATGTGGTGGTCGTGTACAACTCCAGCGCGGTTAGCAAGACCTTCACCTTGAGCTGGCGCGGCCGCGGCAATTTCAGCTACACCCTGCCGGCCTTGGCGACGGTGACCTTTGCGGACGGGACCGTCGTCAGTGGTCAGTAGCCTTGCGTGTGGCGGAGAACCAGGAAACCGCAATATAGTCGGCCGAAGCACTGTCCCCCGGGCATAGCACGTAGTCCTTTTAAGCGCCCTCTTCGCATCGCCGCATCGCATCTCAGGTTGTCCGATAACGTATCTTACGTCAACTAGCCCCTATGCCCGGGCATTGAGGGTACCCCCATCCCCGACGGCGCCCCCAATGCCTCGCCGCACATCGAGCGGTTCAACCGCACGCTGCGCGAGGAAGCGCTCGACCACTTCATCTTCCTCGATGCGAAGCACGTCCTGCGCGTGTGCCGGGAGTACGTGGAGTTCTACAATCGTGCGCGGCCGTCACAGGCGTTGCATGCGATACCGGAGCCGTACCCGGAGCTGATCACACCGCCACGAAGGAGCGGCGAGCTGATCGCGCTGCCCGTGCTTGGCGGAGTACAGCACGACTACCGCCTGGCGGCGTGAACGACCCAGCTGGGCAGCACCTGATGGGAGCACCTGCTGGGCGGACAAGTCCGCGCGACGTGCTGAAGCGTCTTGATCCGTTCCGGCCAGAGCGCCACCGGGGCCATCGGTACCGCCCTGGCCGGCGAGGTCACCACTGCTCGTCTGCCCGTTTCGGGCGCGGCATCGGGTTTTCGCGGAGTACGCCCCGGCATCGAGCCATTCGCGAAATCTGCGGTAGGCCGACGAGCACGAACAGATTCCCGTCGCATCCAAGGCATCCACTGATAGCCCGTCCGAAGCACGAAGAAGATCGCGGCCATCGCACTGCGATCAGGAACGCGAGGGTGGTGGCAACCAAGCGGATGTAAGGGCCGAGGCGGCAAGAGCGGCTCCATCTTGGCCCAAAGTGTGTCGGTCAGCTTCCAACTTGCGCCAGGCGAGCTCTTTCCCATGGATGACAACAAGGTGGCAAATTCGTCGAGTACGCAATTTTTCTGACTATTTCACCGGGCAGATATCGAGCCCGCACAAGGCCCGGGTAGACCAGATTGCCATCCTCCCAGTAGGAAGTCGGATGGGCTTCGGCGTGCCGGATCAAGTAGACCGTTTGATTGGTGTTGCTATCCTGCGGAACCGTAGATCCCGCCTGTTTCGCGGTGGCGATCTCGAAGGGTGCTTGCACACTGCTCGTCGTCATTGCGGGGGCGGGAACTGGAACGGGATAGCTCGAAGCCGGGTTGATCTGACTATCGAAGGGGTTCAGCGCTTTGGGGCCACTGGGCGGAATCGTCAAAGCATACAGGATATTGGAG
>JADGRD010000441.1 GCA_017881285.1 Pseudomonadota bacterium
GATCGACCTGGCCAACGGGCGGTTTCGCGGGGGCAGCGCCTACGCGCGCGCCCGTGAAGACCGCTACTTCGAGGCGTTCGGGGTGTTCCCGAGCTTGAATCTTGTGCGGCGCCGGCTGGCGGATGGCAAGCGCCACGCCTGCCACGAGCGGGTGAAGGACGCGGTGCTCGAGACGTTGTCGCCCAAGAACGTGATCCCGCCGGAGGTGCCGGAGAAAGTTCCGAACCCCGACCCCGCGACGGTCGGCGAAACGCCCATGATTCTGACCGGGCGGACGATCTCGCCGCGACCCTTGACCCCGGTTGAAAAGCGGGCGGTGATCGCGATGCAGGCCCACCTGCGCTGCGAGGGCCTGCTCGGCAAAACGAACGGCGCGCGGATGGATCGCCGGACGGTCTCGGGCCTGCAGAGCTACCAGCGCCTGCAGATGATGGCGGATAACGGGAGTATCGATCTCGAGACCCGCACCGCGCTTCTGGCCGACAGTCGCGAGCACGACTTCCGGGCGCTCCTGCGCGCCCTGCGCGAGCGGGTTATCGATGCGACCGGGCTGCTCGAGGACGGCTCGGCCCTGGGCGTCCTCGGCGAGGTGCAGGGGCGCGTGCTGGACAGCGCCGAGTTCCGGCCGCTGCCCGTGGGGGCGGCTGCGGCGCCATCCACCGTCGTTACCGAGGCTCCAGGCAAGATCACCCCGGCGCCGGATTTGATCGCGGCGGCCACCCAGGCTGCCAGCCAGGCGCTGGGCTGGACGTCACCCGAGGCCGTCCTCGCGAGCCCGTTGGTGGTTCCTTCCGCGCCGCCGCCTTCCTCGCGACGGCCCGCGCGCAAAGCGGCGGCATCCCAGGCGCCCACCCCTCTGCCGGCGGCCGTCGCGATCCGCCTGCCGCCGCTGCCGGCTTACCACGGACCCAAGATGGAGCTGCGCGCTGAGATAGACCGTGGCGAGGTGGTCCTCAAGCGGCCGCGCCTCGACAAGGATGGACACAAGAAGTGGAAGCCCCCGGTCAGCGACCGCCCGACCCTCACGCTGTACGCGCGCGTGGGCAAGGGCGAGGTGGCCCTGGCCCGCTGGCCGACCACCATCGGCGGCTGGAAGACGATAGAGCGGTCCGACGGGACCATGGCGCTCAAGTACAAGGAGTCCGTCACGGGCGACGCCATCTGGCCCGAGATTCTTGCCACCCCGAGCTGGCACCCGTCGCCGGGCATGCCCACCCGTAGGCTGCTCATCAAGCGGGGGGACGTCTGGGAGCCGAAGACGGAGGTCATCGGCCCGGGCTACCGCGCGGCCTACGGGCTGGTGGCGATCACGCACCACCAGATCGAGGGGCTTGGCGAGCACGGCGAACCACAGCTCGTGGACCACCGTATCCGGACCCACGGCACAGCTGCCTACCGATCGGTCAAGCGCGGCGAGAGCAGCGGTTGCCACCGGCTGCACAACCACCTGGTCCTGCGCCTGGCGGGCTTCCTCGTGCGCCACCGGCCGAACATTCGCCACGGCATCGTGCCCGAGGACTACGTGCGGCACCTCGAATACAAGGGTCAGGAAGTGGCCCTCGAGAGCGACAACAAGGGTTACCGTTTCGAGCTGACGCCGCCCGTGCCGGTGACCGTTCTCGACGGCGACATCCGCGGCAACGCGAGGACCGTCAAGGGCGTGGTGCCCCTGACCGTGGTCCCGTAGGAGCGTGCGGGCTGGCTGGGCCATCTGACAGTCACCCGGGCGCCTCGGCCCGACCGAGAGCAGTAGTCGCCGAGACCTGAGCTGGCAACTCCCGATGGCGTGCTACGATCAGCCCCAAGCCGCGACATACCAATCACCGACCCGCGGCCCATCGTCGCAACCCTATTTCCCGCAGCGGATCGGGGGCTCGCCGGGTAAGTCGATGCGGCGGTGGCTGGGGTCGAACAGCTTCGGGTCGCCAGGGTCGAGCGTCCCGGCGCGCGTGCGGAGCACTTCGGCCAGGGCGTCGCGCATGGGGATGCCGATTTCAACGGAGGCCGCGGCGCCGGCGAAGAAACCGTCGCCGCCGGTAGCCAGGTAGTCCGTCGTCGTGATGGCGAGGCGCTCGTTGTCGGGCACGGGTTTGCCATCGGGCCGGGTCAGGGTCACGTCGAGGCCAGCGGTCTGACAGCGGGCGAACGCGCGCAGACCCGAGATCGAGACCAGAGAGCCGGCATGGACCAGGCTGCGGGCGAGCAGAGCGCGAAACTCGCCGGCGGGCAGGCGCAGCGACGCGAAGGCATTGTCGAAAGGGAAGGTCTCGTAGAAGCTGCCGTAGGTCAGCGGTCCGGCGGGCAGGCCCGCGCGCAAACCGCCCCCGTTGAGCACGGTCACGTCGCTGTTCGGCCGCGCCTGGCGCATCAGATCCGCAAGTAGGTTGCCGAGCGCGGTCTCCTGGCCACGCCGGTGCGGCAGCGGCCGCAGCACCTGGACGCCCAGGCGTTCCTCGCCTTTCTTGCGGGCGGCCGCGAACGCGGGGGCGTTGAGCGCGACGACGTTCTCGTCGGCCAGCACGGGCGTTCCCTCGTAGTCGCCGGGCACGCACTTCTCCGCCGTGCTCGCCGGGCAGATCTCGCGTGGCGGCGCCACCTGCGAGGCGACGACCTTGCCGCTCTTCTTCTCGACGGTAAGGTCGATGCGGCCGAAGGCGCGGCCGTTGGCGTACGACTGGATCATCGGCACGCCCGCCACCCGCTGGGCCAAGGCCTGGTGGGTATGGCCCGCCACGATGGCGTCCACGCTCCCCTTGGGCAGGGCGCGCGCCACGGCGAAGATTTCGCTGCCGGGATCGCACACGTCGAGGTCCTCGGGCGCCGCGAAGCTCTTGCACTCGCCGCCCGCGTGGGCCACGGCGACGACGATCTTCGCGCCCCGCGCGCGCAGCTTGTGCGCCTCGTCGCCGATGGTCCGCGCGAGCGACAGGAAGTCGAGGCCCGCGATATTGGCCGGTAGGGCGGAGTGCCCGGTCGCCGCGGTGACCACGCCGACGATGCCGACCTTGACGCCAGCGGCATCGATGATGGTGGTTGGCCGGACATTGGGCCAGGCCACGGGCTTGCGTGTCTTCTCGTCGACCACGTTGGCGGCGAGGAAGGGAAAGCGCGCCTGCCCGGCGCGCGCCTTGAGCGCACCGCGCGGATCGTCGCCGGGTTCGACCGGCGAGGGGGCCGGGCCGACCGGACCGAAGTCGAATTCGTGGTTGCCGAGCGCGGCCGCGCTGTAGCCGATGGCGTTGTAGGCGGCCACCACGGGCGCGCCTTCCGCCAGGTTCGATTCCAGGGTGCCCTGAAACATGTCGCCCGCGTCGAGCAGAATGACCGCGCCGCCGTCGCGCGCGCGGGCGGCACGCAGGTTGGCGAGGTAGCCCGCCAACCACGGCAGCGCGGCGATGTGGCCATGCAGATCGCTCGTGCCCACGATGGAGATGGTCGTGGGGGACGGTGGTTCGGCATCCGCGCGCGCCGAAGCGCCAAAGGCGATGAGGGTGACAAGCGACACAAGGGCGCGCATGGGAATGGAAGTATGCCCTGTCGGTCGCTCCGTGCCTTCTGTCTTCTCTGTGCTCTCCGTCGAACCGAGTCGTGGTAGCCTCACCCCGCCATGTTCAAGGGAGTCATCACCGCCCTGGTCACGCCACTGCGCAACGATCGCGTGGACGAGGAGGCCCTGCGCCGCCTGGTCAACGAGCAGATCGCCAGCGGCATCGACGGCCTGGTTCCGGTCGGAACCACCGGCGAATCGCCCACCCTATCGAACGAGGAACACATCCGCGTCGTCGAGATCGTGGTGCAGGAAGCGAAGCAGCGCGTGCCGGTCATCGCCGGCACCGGCGCCAACTCGACCCACGAGGCAATCGAGCTGACCCTGGCGGCCAAGGCGGTCGGCGCCGACGCGACCTTGCAGGTCACGCCCTACTACAACAAGCCGACGCAGGACGGGCTTTTCCGTCACTTCAAGACCATCGCCGAGGCGACCGGCCTGCCCATGGTCGTGTACAACGTGCCCGGTCGCACGGGTTGCGACCTGCTGCCGGATACCATCGCGCGCCTGTGTGACGTGCCGCTGGTGGTCGGCGTGAAGGAAGCCACCGGCAACCTGCAACGGGCGGCGCAGATCATCGCCCGCGTCGGCGACCGCATGACCATGCTGTCGGGCGACGACGCGACCGCCATGCCGTTTTACGCGGTGGGCGGGCACGGCTGCATCTCGGTGGTGTCGAACGTGGCCCCGGCCGACATGGCCGCGATGTGGGATGCCGCCGCCGCGGGCGATTGGAAGAAAGCGCGCGCGCTGCACTACAAGGTCTTCCCGCTCTCCGAAGGCCTGTTTATCGAAGCCAATCCCATTCCCGTGAAAACCGCCCTGGCGATGATGGGCAAGATCG
>JADGRD010000442.1 GCA_017881285.1 Pseudomonadota bacterium
CCAAGCAACTGGGCCAAAAAGGGCTCGGCGCTGGGGGCCGCGATGGCGCCCAGCGCGTCGATGATGCCCAGGCGAACCCAGCGCTCGTGCTCGCGGTAGCACGCAATCAGACGCCGAGCCGCCGCGCCGTCGCCGATGCGACCGATGGCGCGCAAAGCCTGTGCGCGCGTCCCGGGGTCGCGATCGAACTGGTCCTGCAGTTTGAGCAAGGCTCGGCGCGAGCGGCGCTGCCCCATGGCCTGCACAACCTCCGCACGAACGGCGACAGAGGGATCATCGAGAAGCGGTTCGAGAACCTCGAGGACATCCAGGCTCTCGTTCGCGGCCAGCACTCCCACCGCCGCGCGCCGGACCTCCTCGCGACGATCGGCAAGCGCCTTGGCCACGAAATCCCGCTGGGCCGCGCAAGGAGCGAGGCGCATGACCTCGAGCACCAGCGGCGCGTGGGCCTCCGCGAAGTCACGTTCGGCAAGCAGAGCGGTGGTTACCAGATTCGCGTCCATGGTCCCCAGCGAGCGCACGGCGGCCTTGCGCACGGGCTCCGTCGGATCCGCGAGACAGCGCAGCATGGCGGGCAGCGCCCGCTCGGCGGACAGACCGGCCAGCGCGCGCAGGGCGGCCACGCGCACCCGCGTTTCGGCGTGGGCGAGCAAGCCCGTGCACAGCCCGGCGGCCTCCGCCATCCCCAGAGCGGCGGCGGCGGTCGCGCAGAAGACCCGCACGTCGGCGTCGGCATGCCCAAGCCCCGCCAGCACCGAGGGGTATGCCGCCGGTCCGGCGAAGACCACGGCATCGAGCAGCGGTTCGCCGATGGCCGTGTCCCAGGCTGCGTCGACGAGCGCGTCGTAGAGAGTCGGCAACGCGAGCGCACGAATCACGGCGATGGCGGCTTCCTTCAAGGCGTGCTCTGCCGCCGTGGGCTCCACCTCGCAGCGACGCAAGAGGGACACCAAGCGGGCATGAACCGCGCCCGCCTCGGCCGAGGCGAGCCTTTGCCAGGCCCGGCTGCCGTCGAGCCCAGCCGCGTCGACCATGCGCCGGATGGCATTGCCCAGGGCCAGCAAGCAACCGTCGAAATCCCCCGCGCCGGCTCGAATGGAGAGCAACTCGGCGAGCACCGTCGCCGCGGGCACCGTCGCAATCTTCCCGAGGGCCTCGATGGCCAGATCCGAGATGGCCGAATCGCCGGCCACGCGCATGAGAGCGTGCACGCTCCCCGGATGCCCGATCTCGCCCAAGGCATGGGCGGCGGCGAAGCGTAACCACGGGTCGGCCTCGAGAATGGACTCGATGGGCGCGGCCGCCGCCTGCGCGCGCAGCTTGCCCAGGGCATCGATGGTGGCTTGGGCCACGTTGAGGTCGGGATGTTGGAGCAGGCGAGTCAGGTGCGGCACGGCCGCCGCATCACGCGCCTCGCCGAGCGCGGTGGCGGCGTACATGACCACGTCAGCCTCGCTGCTGCGCAAGGCGCTGATGAGCGCCGAAATCCCGCGGCTGCCCCCACGCGCCAACGCATCCAGAACGGCGTTGCGCCGAGCGGCCTCCTCCGTCTTCCCCGCGGACTCACGCTCCGCCTCCGGCGTGAAGCCGGGCGTCACCGGACCGGGCGTTGGTTGGCTGGCGGCGTTAGCCGATCCGCCCAGCGCCGCAAGTAGCGTCACCTCGAGTGACTGCGGTGGCCCGGGGGTATCCATCAGACGGTGAAGGTCTCCATCCGCTGGCGTAGCGACTCGGCCTCGGCCGCCAATTCCTTGGCCGCCAGATTGAGCTGCTCGACCACCTGCAGGTTCTGGCGCGCGACCTCCGAGATCGATTCCGTGGACTTGACCACGGTCTCGCCACCACGTTTCTGCTCAAGGGTGGCGTCGAGCATCGAGTTGGTGAGCGCGCTCATGCGCCGGGAGGCTGTCACGATTTCAGCCGCGCTGCCGGCATTTTCACGCGCGCCCATGGCGATTTGCTGGGCCAGGCCCGCCATGTTCTCGGTGACCTTGAGGGTTTGCCGGGCGGCTTCGCTTTGACTCTCCGTGGCCAGGGCGCTGGCGGCGATGATGGTGGAGGTCTTGTCGATGGACGCCATCATTCCCACGAGAACGTCATCGGTCAAGGTGACGGCGACGCCGACGTCCTTCTGCACCCCCTCGATGATCGCGCCGATGTCGCGCGTCGCCTGGGCGCTGCGTTCGGCCAGGCGCTTGACCTCGTCCGCGACCACGGCGAAGCCGCGCCCCGCCTCGCCCGCACGCGCCGCCTCGATAGCCGCGTTGAGCGCCAGAAGGTTGGTCTGATCGGTGATCTCCTCGATCAGACGCAGGATCTTGCTGATCTCCTGGGCGCGCTCGCCAATGGCGCCGATGGATCGCTGCAGCGCCTCGCTGCCCGACTTGACCGAGTCCAGCGTCGCCTGGGACATCTCGTTGGCGGTGCGTGCCTGCGCGGTCACCTGTGTGATGTTGCTGGTCAGCCCCGCCAGGTACATCGTGGCCTCCTGCGACGAGGCGAGCAGCGTCTGCCCGTGCAGCGCCGTTCGTTCCAGGGTTTCGTACATGCGCTGGAACGAGGTGGTGGTTTCCTCCACGCTGGCCGAGAGCGAGGTCGCGGTCCGCGAGAGTTGCTGGATCTGCACCGCAATTTGCCCCATGCTCGCCGACGTCGCGCCGGTCGCCGTGGACTGCGTTTCGGCCCCCTTGCCGAGTTGCTCGCCGGAAGTCGATATCTTCTCGGAGGCGCTGGCCACGATGCGCGAGGCTTCCAGGATGGAGCGAATGGTGGCGCGCAGGTTGGCCGCCATCTTGCGCATCGACACCAAGAGCTGGCCGACCTCGTCGGTGGAATGCGTCTCGCCGATCTCAATCGCGAAATTCTGCGCGGCCAGGCTGTTGGCCGACTCGACCGCCAGGTTGATCGGCGCGGTGATGCTGCGAACGATGACCGACACCAGGCCGGCCGCGGCCAGCACCGCCACGAGCACCAGGAGGACGGTCCGGTAACGCTGGTCTTCGCGTGCGGTGATCTTGTCTTGCAGTTCAGCACGGCGGGTGGCGAGGGCGTTGTCGAAGGTCGCGAACAAGGCATCGAGCGCCGTGGCGGCAGCCGCGCGCAAGCTCGCGACAATCGCGCCGCCGGCCGGATCCCGCGCGCTCTTCGTGTCACTCGCGAGCTGCTGGGCAGCGGCAATGGTCTTGCGTCCGGCCGCCGACCACTCCTCGAAGGGCGGCCTCAGCGTCGGGACCACCCGCGGGGAAAGCAGTGGAACGCCGCCTTGCATGAGCTCGACCAGATCGCGCTCGACATCCGCGATGTTCATGGCCAGGCCGTCGCTGGCACTCAGCATCTCGGCGCGCGTGGCGATGGTCAGCTCCGCCTCCACCCCCGGCGCTTTGCCCAGTTCGGCCAGGTGCTCGATATGTCGCGCCGCCTCGGGCAGTCTGCGTAAGATCGCGTCGTCAAGGTGGGCGGCGCCCGGGGCTAGGATTTCGGTTTCGCCGGCCACCAGCGCGAGTTGCATGAACCAGGCCGCCACGGCCTCGCGCAACTGGCGGTTCACGTCGCCTTTGGGGTCGTCCCCGACCTGGGCCACCAGGGCGCGCAGCTTGGCCAGCGCCTCAGCCAAACGCAGCCGCGCCAGGCCTGCTTCCACGCCACAGCCGGAGTTGTTCAGGTTCTCGAGTTCGGCCACAGCCGTGCCCAGCGCGCGCCGGGCGCCGCTCGGCGGCTCCTCAGGCCTCGCCAACCCCGCGCGCCCATTCAAGGCGATCTGCTGGCTCAAGATCCGCCGGAGCTGTTGCGCGTAGCTCTCCACGCACTGTTCCCGTTGCATGCGCGCGATCTCGTCGCTGCTCTTGCCCACGAAGTCGCGCAGCAGCAGGCCCGTGGGGAGCAAGAGCACGATCACGATGATGACCAACTTCCACCACAAGGAGAGATGGCGGAGCACCGGCGCGCCCTCGATGCGGCCCAGCCACCAGCGGCGCCGGCGCTCGCGGACAGCACCGTTCGCCCCAGCCACGTCCGCGGTGTCGGAACGTGCAGCATCGGAAGTCGACGAAGCCTTGCTCTCTTGCGTGCTCATGCCTCTTCACCTCTCGTGATTGTCCCGGCCGCCGCCGCTCCCGCGCGCAACACCTGCTCGGCGTCCATCAGATGTATCACCGCTTCGCCCACGCGGGCCAGGCCCGTGACGCCCGGCAACGTCGCGCCCTCGGGCGGCGGCTCGATGTCCGAGGCGGCCACCTTGAGAACGCGCACCACGCGGTCCACGATGAGCGCGAACAGGCGGCCCGCCACCTCGACCACTAGGAACCGCGACTTCGCCGTCGGCGGCGCGGGTTCCAAGCCGAAACGATTGCGCGTGTCCACGGCGGGCACGATGTGCCCGCGCAGATTC
>JADGRD010000443.1 GCA_017881285.1 Pseudomonadota bacterium
GCGCGGCGCTGGTCGTGCTCGTCGCCACCCACGGCAGCATCGACGCCCTGGTGGTGATGTACGCCATCAACGTCTTCGTGACCTTCTCACTCTCCCAGCTCGGCATGGCGCGGTTCTGGTTGCAGCGGCGCAGGCGCGTCGCGCACTGGAAGCGGCAGTTGCTCCTGCACGTCGTTGCCTTGGTGCTATGCGTGGCCATTCTCTCCTTCACCGTGGTGCAGAAGTTCTCGCAGGGCGCCTGGGTCACTCTGGCGGTCACCGCCGCCATCGTGGCGCTGTGCCTGGCCATAGAGCGGCACTACCGTCGGGTGGCCAGCCAGCTTCGGCGCCTCGACCAGGAACTGGGCGACCTCGGCGAGATGCACGGCGCGGGCGCGGAGCCCGACCCGCGCGCGCCCACGGCGGTCCTCATGGTGGGCGCCTATGGCGGCATCGGCATCCACTCGTTGCTTTCCATCCAACGCAGTTTCGCCGGCTACTTCAAGAACGTCATCTTCGTCTCCGTGGCCGTGCTCGATTCGGGCAGCTTCAAGGGCTCGGAAGAGCTCGATCGCCTGCAGCAACGGACGCGCGAGGCGCTCGACAAGTACGTGCGGCTGGCGCGCGGACTTGGCTGGAACGCTTCTAGCCGCATGGCCTCCGGTCTCGACGCGGTCAAGGAGGCCACCGGGCTGTGCACGGCGCTGGCCGCCGAGTTCCCCCGGACCACGTTCTTCGCGGGCAAGCTCATCTGGAAGCGCGAGACGTGGTGGCAGCGCATCCTGCACAACGAAACCGCCTATCAGATCGAGCGACGCCTGCACTGGAAAGGTCTATCCATGGCCGTGCTGCCCATCCGCGTCGGTCTGGGCGCCGACACGCGCGCCGCCCCCATCCGCTCTGGCGAATAGAGTGGTGACGGGGGACTTCCCAGGCGCTAATCTGCGCGCCCCATGTCTGACCGAGCCTCAAAGCAGATTCGCCGCGCATTCCTCGACTACTTCAAGAGCAAGGGCCACGAGGAGATCGCCAGTTCCTCGCTGGTCCCCGCCAACGATCCGACCCTCATGTTCGCCAACGCGGGCATGAACCAGTTCAAGGACGTCTTCACGGGCCAGACCACGCGCAAGATCCCGCGGGCCACCAGCTCGCAGAAGTGCGTGCGCGCCGGCGGCAAGCACAACGACCTGGAAAACGTCGGACGCACCGCGCGCCACCACACCTTCTTCGAGATGCTGGGCAACTTCTCGTTCGGCGACTACTTCAAACCCGACGCCATCGCCTTCGCACACGAGCTTCTGACCAAGAACCTGGCCATCGATCCAAAGCGGCTGGTCTACACCGTCCACCACACCGACGATGAGGCGCGCGCGCTGTGGAAGAAGGTCGCCGGCGTCGACGATTCGCGCGTGGTGGGTCTGGGCGACAAGGACAACTTCTGGGCCATGGGCGACATCGGGCCATGCGGCCCGTGCAGCGAAATCCACTTCCACCAGGGCGACGACATCCCCTGCGCCGCGGCCGCGGCCGGCCACGCCTGCCAGGGCCCGGCCTGCGACTGCGACCGCTGGATCGAAATCTGGAACCTCGTCTTCATGCAGTTCGAGCAGCTCGGCGATCGCACGCGGAAGCCGCTGCCGAAACCGTCGGTCGACACCGGCATGGGACTGGAACGTCTCTGCGCGGTCATCGGCGGCTTCCAATCGAACTACGAGACCGACCTTCTGCGCCCGCTCATCGCCGAGGTGGAGAAGCTGACCGGCAAGGACTTCGCGCCGGCCGACTACGCGCCCAACTCCACCGCCGCCTCCATGCGCGCCATCGCCGACCACGCCCGCGCGGCCGCCTTCCTCATCGCCGACGGCGTCTTCCCGGAAAAGACCGGCCGCGAGTACGTGCTGCGCCGGATCATGAGGCGCGCCATCTACCAGGGCTGGTTGCTCGGCATCGACAAGCCGTTCCTGGCCGGACTGGCCAGCCGGGTAATCGACGAGCTGGGCGACATCTACGCCGAGCTCGTCGAGCGCAAGAGCTTAATCATCGAGGTCACGGACCTGGAGGAGAAGCGATTTCGCGAAACCCTCGACCGCGGCATGCGCATCCTCGACGAAGAAGCCGGCAAGCTGTCCGGCAAGGTCATTCCCGGCGCGGTCGCCTTCAAGCTCTACGACACCTTCGGATTCCCCATGGACCTCACTCGGGTCATCGCCGCCAGCCGCGGCCTCGACGTGGACGAGACCGGCTTCGAGAAGTGCATGGAGGAGCAGCGCGGTCGCGGTGACTTCTCCGGCTCGGGCGAGGTCGCGGTCGAGGCGGTCTTCCAGACCGTCCTGAACCGCGTTGGCGCGACGAAGTTCTTGGGCTATGAAACCACGTCCGTGCCGAGCGAGATCGTCGCGCTCGTCGCCGGCGGCAAGGAGGTGGGCAGCGTCGCCGCCGGCCACCCAGGCGCCGTCGCCGTCATCACCCGCGAGACCCCGTTCTACGGCGAGCAAGGCGGCCAGATCGGCGACACCGGCAGCGCCAAGGGGCCATCGGGCACGTTCAAGGTAAGCGACACCAAACGCCCACTATCCAATCTCTATGTCCATCTCGGACAAGCCAGTCAAGGCAGCCTCAAAGTCGGCGACCGCGTCGATCTCGCCATCGACGTCGAGCGCCGCGATGCCATCCGCCGCAACCACTCGGCCACGCACCTTCTGCACTGGGCGCTGCGTAAGGTCCTCGGCGCGCACGTCGCGCAGAAGGGCTCGCTGGTCACGCCGGATCGCCTGCGTTTCGACTTCTCGCACCTGGCGCCCATGACCGCCGACGATCTGAGGCGCGTAGAGGATCTGGCGAACGAGCACGTCCTGCGCAATCTGCCCGTCGTGACGGAAGTCCTGCCCATCGCGGAAGCCAAGCAGAAGGGCGCGGTCGCGTTCTTCGGCGAGAAGTACGGCGACACCGTGCGCGTGCTGACCATGGGCGAATCCAAGGAATTCTGCGGCGGCACCCACGCTGTCCGCACCGGCGACATCGGGCTCATCAAGATCGTCGAGGAATCGGGCGTGGCCCAAGGCGTGCGCCGCATGGAAGCGGTCACCGGCGCCGGCGCCATGGCCTACGTGCGCAAGCTGGAGGACGAGCTCGGCCAGGCCGCCGAGATCTTCCGCTCGGGCCCGTTCGACATCGCGGCCCGGGTGGCCAAGCAAGCCGCCGAGCTGCGCGATCGCGAGAAGGAGATCGCCAAGCTCAAGGCGCAAATCGCGTCGGGCGGATCGCGCGATCCCCTCGCCAGCCGCGAGCAGGTCGGACCGTACTTCCTGCTCGTGCACGACGCGGGCGTGGCCGACCCGAAGATCATGCGCGAAAGCGCCGACAAGCTGCGGCCGCGCATGGATCCCGGCGTCCTGGTGCTCGCCGGCGTGGCCGAGGGCAAGGTCAGCATCGTCTGCGCGGTCACGCCCGGCGCGCAGGCGAAGCTGCCCGCCGGCGCCATCGTGGGCATGCTGGCCAAGGATCTCGGCGGCAAGGGCGGCGGGCGCGCCGACATGGCGCAAGGGGGCGGGACCCTGCCCGCCGGCAGCTCGCTGGCGGACGTCATCGAACGCTGGACCGCCAAGCTGCGCGAACACCTGGCCGCCGCGACATGATTCCTTCTCGCCCAAGCACTCCGCCCCCTCGCCCCGCGAAGCGGGCGAGGGCGCGGCGAAGCCGCGGGGGTGGAGGTGGGTGTGGTGGACCCGAAGTGCCCCGGGCTGAGAAGGGTTGGGTCGAGGGGCGCGCCAGGCCAAGCCCCGCGAGGATCGCCTGATGTTCGATCCCGCCATCAAAGCCGCGTTCGCCGCCGTGACCCGTGTCATGCGGGAGAGAATCCCGGACCCGGCCACCCTGCCCGACTTCGGCTTCGATCCCGAGTTTCTCAAGACCACGGCGCCAGTCCTGGAATTCCTCTGGTCGAGGTATTTCCGGATTCGCCTCACCGGCATGGAAAACGTGCCCGCCGAGGGCGCGGCGCTGCTGGTGTCCAACCACTCGGGCGGCCTGCCCTACGACGGCGCCATGCTCATGCATGCCATGCACGCCCACCATCCGGCCCATCGCCCGTTGCGTCCGCTGGTCGCCAGTTTCGCCTTCCAGTCGGCGTGGATGCGCCCGGTGGTGGCCCGTATCGGCGGCGTGCGCGCCTCCATGCAGAACGCCCTGGCCCTCTGCCGGACCGGGCAGCTCCTCGGCGTCTTTCCCGAAGGCCTGCGCGGCGTGGGCAAGCTCTACCGCGAGCGCTATCGCCTTACCTACTTCGGGCGCGGCGGCTTCGTCCGGCTGGCGCGAACCGCCGGGGTCCCCATCATTCCCGTAGCCATTGTCGGCGCGGAGGAAACCCACCCCGTGGATGACCGCGCCAGCGTGGCCTTCCG
>JADGRD010000444.1 GCA_017881285.1 Pseudomonadota bacterium
GTCGTGCCGGTGGTCGCCACGGTTCCGGTTTGCACGACGGTCTGCGTCTGAGTTTGGGTGTATGTCTCGGTATGGGTGCACGAGGGCGGAGTGCCGCCGAAGTACATCCCATTCTGGCCCATGCCCGAGAAGCTCCAGCGCCCGTCCTGTCCCACCAGGCGACAGTAGCGACTGCCTTCCTCACAGTCGGCACCCACCTCGTTGTAGCGCGCCGCATTCTCGCCTGGAAGATCCTGCATCGACTCCGCGGTTTCAAGCACGATGAGCACGTTGGGCTTCAGCGCATCTACGATGTTCTTGACCTCTTGCAGGGCGTAGGCGTCCGCCCGCACGGAACCAGGTACCGCCCACGTCGTCGCCAGCAGCGCCATTGCCAGGCACAAACGACGGAATGCGACAGACGGGGCGGACTTCACGATATTGCCTTCCCGGTTTCGCATGTAGCAAACCAGCGGCCATATCTCTATATCAGAGAATAGCCAACGATTTCAAACGACCAGGACCGTGGCAGGGGTGTGCGCCTATCAGGCACTATGCTGCCCCGACCTACCTTCATCCCCGCAGGTATTGCGGACCACGCAACTTTTTCAGGTCTGGACGGCTGCGCGCCGACGACGGATGCCGAGCCCCAAGCCACCCGCGAGGACCGCGGTTGCCAGCCCGAAAAGCACCAATCCCCAAGTGAAGCTGGCCGGCTCACAGCTGAACTTGAGGATCCAGGTCCCCTCGGGAACCAGAACGGCGCGAAGGGCATGATCGGCGACCAGAATCGGCACGGACTCGCCATTCAACCGGGCTCGCCAGCCCCTGTCCCACCTGTCCGCCAGCACGACCAGACCGGGTGTCTCCATCGTCACCGAAACGGTAACCTCGGTGGGCTTCTCATGGAGGATGGTCGGGCGGCCACGCATCGGCGCAGGCACATCGACAGGGGTTTCCAGGTAGACGACCGCTCGCGGGTTGAATTCGGGTGAACCGAGCTTCGCCAGCCGCTGCTGTTCGTCAGGCACGATCTCCGCCCGGTTAGGGACGAACACGCGAGGCAGGGCTGATGGATTGCGCAGAGCCCAATAGTCGTCCCCCGCGAAGGGTGGCTTGAGCCCCGCGGGA
Organism: Pseudomonadota bacterium; assembly: GCA_017881285.1. GTDB lineage: Bacteria > Myxococcota_A > Polyangia > Fen-1088 > Fen-1088 > Fen-1118. Next base: position 1,111 of record JADGRD010000444.1, read on the forward strand.
GGGGAGCCCCGAAAGATCACGTACTCGACCCCAAGCAGGTCCAGGATCGGCGAGAGTTTCACGCTGTCGGGAGGAACCTGCTCCCACTTTGGCGACATCCACTGGACCAAGGCATAGTTCGGGTGGTCGAAGTTCGGCGGGGCGGCGAGCATCAAGAGCCGAACGTAGCGCGAAGGATCCAGACCATCGTAGCCACGTACATCTCGTAGTCCGCTCATCTGGGCGAACGAGGCCGGCAAGCAGCCGACCGGGATGATCCGGCCCGTCGTCTTGGCCGCGATTTGCTCGAGGACGGGCACCCTTGGATAGTAGAGGGCGGGATCGCTCTGCGTGCTGCGGCCGTGTGCAAACCACAGCATGTCGGCGCACACCGCAAGCGCAACCCCAGCCGTGAGCCATCCGCGCCACGTGCGCAAGAGCGCGACCAGGCCCCACCCGAGCGCCGCGACCATGGCCAGCAATCCGCCGACGAGATAGACGATCCGGAACGTGGTCTGCACCCGGCCGACGCCGGCGGCATCGTGAATCCAACGCTGAACCTCGCCTTTGCTGAAGAGGTCTACGAGTTGGGTGGCGATCGGCTCAGGCAGGCTGACCGCGCGATAGAAACACCAAAACGAAAGGAGCGCCACCAGCGCCGCCGGCAGCAGCAGCCAGCGACGGCGAGATTCATCCACCGGTTCGGCCAGCGAGTCCAGCCCAATGGCCCCCATGGCGAGAATCGCGAACGACGCCGCAAACACGAGCCGGTTGTGCGACATCATGTTCAGCGGGGGTAGGCGAAGCAGCATCACAATGCCGCCGATGTTCAGGCACCATGCCAACGAAAGGTAGACTACGGCCGCCGCGAAGGTCGCGAACGATCGATGCCGTCGGCTCCGCCAGGCCAGGGGGGCCAGAAACACGGTGACGATCAGCCCTGAATAGGCGGTCGAGAGACTTTCCATCTGAAATGGCGCCGTGACAGGATAGCTACCTTCACGGGTGGAACCATTCGAGTCCGGCAAAACGAGCAATGGCAGGGCCGAAATGCCGACCGGCGGGCGATCCTCTTCCCCGGCCACGCGCCGATGGAGGCGATCGGCTTCTTTGCCGTACTCCACGAGGGGCAGCACATAGGGCGCGGCTAGGCATGCCCCCAGCAGGCAGCCGCCGACGACCAGCAACCCAGCTTTCCGCGCGGACCCGCCGAACCATTGCCCCCAATAGACGGTGCAAAAGCGCCACGCCGCATAGAGCGCCACAATCATGAAGAGCTGCGCTGAGGAATCCAGCTGTCGCACACACATGCCGGCGCAAGAGACCAGCCCCACCGCCGCTGCCGCAGACAACGAGGGGTGTCGAATCACTCTGTCGACAGCGAGCAACAGCCAAGGTATCCAGATCGCTGGGTTGGGGTTCGAAGTCCCCCACCAGAACACGAAGAAACCTGTCATCGGGTAGCACCACGCCGGGATGGTCGCAGACCAGAAACCGACTCCTAGCGCCCGCCGACAGAAGGCATAGAAGCCCGCACCGGCGATGAGCGCGGCGAGCATCTGATACCAGGGCAGGACAAGCGGTGACGGAGTTGAGGAAAGCAGAATGGAGAGCGGCGAAAGCCAGGGACCCTGCAGGACGGGCTTGCCTCCGTACTGACCAGCATTCCACATCGGCCAGCGACCAGCCCTGAGCTCCGAGGCAACCAGCCGACGTTCCGGTTCGATCAGGTCAACGAGATCGGACACGACGGAATCCTGCGCAAATACCTTCTCCCTGTCCGGCGTCATGGGAATGTACTCGCCGGGCCGGGCCAGGATATCGAGGGGGAGCAGGATCTTCGCCCCTACGAGCGACGGTCCGTAGAGAACGAATTGCGAAACCGCGATGCCACCAAGCAGGATTGCGAGCCTGGTCTTCCGGGATGATTCGATCTTGTGGCGAATAGCTTCGTATGGCTGCAACAAGGCGGCTACTCCCGTGCGATTGGGTGTCCTGTCATCGGCGAAATGAGCGTGGCGGATTGTTTCTCAGTAGGCCAAACGCAGGCTGTCCGAGAAGACGAAGCTGGTGGGGCACGGTTCCGAATCTCGCCATCTCTCGTCCGAGCGAAGCATTGCCCTTACACCAACTACCGAAGACCAGAAAGGGAGCGGACCCGGCGAACCTGCCCTCCCCACGCCCCCAGGGTGCGAAGTTTGCCCCGCCTCGGCTGACCCGTGGAGCCGAGCACGAACGAAGGTGAGGCCTTGTGGGTTTCGCCCACATTCCTGCAAGCCCAAGGATGAGGATCAACCAGGATACGCATGAGGGGTTTCATCGTACCACTTTGACCCACGGAGTCCAGACCTCCTGACATACGGGGGCAGCCAGGATCACGGGTTTCCACCCCGGTTTCGCCATCTGAGGGTGCGGACGCAAACGCATGGTGCCGCTTGGCGAGGGACAACCGTAGCTACGGCCGCTACCTCCACGTCTGCCCGAGAGCACCTCACTTGCGGCCCGACCCCATTTCGCAATCGGGCGGGGCGGACGCCCGTGTTCAGATGAAATTGATGTGGGGCGGAGGGACGCCCTGGGGAACAGCCAGACCAGCGGTGCCGCGCTGGATGTTCCAGAGCAGTTCGTTCACGTTGTGCTGCAGACAGAGAGTGCCGCACATGGTCTGGGCATTGAAGGACTCCGAGCCAATCAACCGCATGACTTCCCAGTAACGCTCGCCCATCCAAATGTCCTTGAACCGCTGTTCGGCAACGTTGCCTATGTGGTACCGGCTATACTTCTGATTGAAGAGCATTCCGCAGGGTGCCACCAGCCCGGACCCCGATATCTGGATGATGAAGGGCGGACCGTAGCACTGGCGGTAGAGCCGCTTGCCCCCGGACAGGATCTTGGACCACTTGACTCTGACCTGATAGGTGCCCGTGGAGTAGGTTTCGGCCTGCTTCAACTCCTCCGTCATGCCTTCGTATTTCGAATAGTCCACTCCGAGCGAGCCCTGTTCGTCGTCGCTGCAGTGCTTGATGACCAGATAGTCCACGCCGAGGTCACGGCCCAATTGGGCAAGCGGAATAATCTGATCCGCGAATTCGGGTAGCAGCACCATCTGGATACCGAGTGTGACGGCCAGCCCACCGTTCTTTTTGATTTCCACCGCGCGCCGGATGGTGTTCATGACCTTCTCGTAGCACTCCGCAGCGCAGCCATGGATCTCGGAATACCGATTCCGCTCGGCAGCGGAGATATTGAAGCGGAGATAGGTGAGTGCGGGCAGAATCCGCGGCA
>JADGRD010000445.1 GCA_017881285.1 Pseudomonadota bacterium
CGGTCTTCGAAGCGCTCATGATGGACTGTTGCACCGCAATCGTGCCCATCAGGCCAATGGTGCCGATGAGCATGGCGATCAGAACCTCTATCAGCGTGAAACCCGCATCGCGCTTCATGGCTAGTGCACCATCTCGCTAGAGGACACGTAGCCAGTCAGCCACCGGACGGAGACTCTGAAAAACGCGTCGGGGTGATTGGGCGGCAAGAGCTCGTTGCGGATGAAAATGAAGCGGTCCGAGCTTCCCGAGACGCCGCCGAGTGTGGTGAAGATCATCTCGTTGGGCCGCGGAGTGCTAAGGCTTGGCGGGGAGGAGACGCCGGTCAGGTTCGAGTCTTGGAGCAAAGGCACGGTTTCATTGTTTTGCACGTTCCAAATGGCGACGGTCTTGTCACCGTCGGCCGCGGGCCCACGTATGCTGCTGAGCTGGGTGAGGGTCGTCGTGGTCGTGGCCGGCGGGTTGGGTGGCTCCTCGCGGTACATGTCGATATGCGTGCGGTAGAACAACAGGTGGATGGGAGACCTGTCGCCCATGGCTTGGAAGCGTGCGCGCTGGAGGGTCTGCCCGACGATCTGGGCCCAGCCGCGTCCTTTGCGTGCGTTGTTATCACGCGTGAAGAGCGGGCTGGAAACCGCTGCGAGCAGGGAAATGATCACCACGACCACCATGAGCTCGGTGAGGGTGAAACCTGCTTGGGACTTACGGACGGCTACCATGGTTCCCCGGGATGTATGCCTGCAAACATGCGGCCAACCGAGATCTTCGGAATTCCTGCCATGATCATAGGATATACATCGGCAGCACTAGGAAAACATTTCATGGGGCGCAAACTGGTTCGTGGGCGCAGGTAAGCAAAGTCCCACACAGTGTGCCCCTAGCGCGGCGGCCGTCTCGCCTCGTGGAACCAGGCCCGGTACTCCTGCATGCGGGCGCGCTGCTCGTCGGGGGCGCGGCGACGGCAGGTGGCGAGATCGGCGGTCCCATCGCTGGCGCCCCAGCGGATCTCGACGCAGTCGTTGGGGTTGTAGGCCATCTCCAGGGCCGGCCGGCGCGCCAGGATGTCGGCCACGGTCAGCTTGAACGCCGACCCGTCGCTGCGCCGGTACTCGACGGCGCGCTCGCGGATCTGCTGGTCGTGCAGGTCCTCGATTTCCTTGCGCACCTCCGCGGGCTTGCGGCTGTTGAGCACGAAGAGCTCGGGATGGTGGGTGATGCGTGCGGGCAGGCCGGTGAGCACGCGCAGGGCGATGAGCAGGCGCATGTCGCGCGACGGGGTGGCGTAATCTTCCCAGGGTCCCGTGGTCTCGAAGATCTTCGGCCCGGAGGGCATGGGCACGACGGGACTGTGCTTGTCGCGCATGAAGCGCTCGCCGTTGTCCACCGAGCCCAGGCGGGTGGTGAGCTGCTCGACCAGGGCGTTCATGGTTTCCTCGTACGCCGCGCGCGCGTCGAGGCCCGCGGGATTGATGACCTTGGCCACGCGGGCATAGAAGGTTTCGCGATCCAGCTCGGCCTGCTCGGCGGAGAACGGGGGGAAGCGCGGGTCGTTCGCCAGCGCGCGGTTGGGCAGCGGCGAGAGCGTCTTGTCCGCGCCACGCACGATGGGCCGAAAGGCCTTGAAGCCGGGGCCTGCGCTCTTGATGTCGCTCGTGAAGAGAAAAGTCCCTTCCCAGAAGCGCTTGCGCCCCACCGAGTTGTCGGGCTGGCCGTCCACGGCGAAGAGCAGCCCGCCGCGCTCGGGTGTCTGATCGATCCACGCGGCGACCATGAGCACGTGCCCGTAGGGATCGGCATAGATGGCGCCCGGCCGCAGGGCCGAGCGCGTGAGCGCCACCGGGTAGAAATCGGTCTCATCGTCCTCCAAGGCCGTGCGCGCGCTGCCGGAATGCACCCGGTTGGCGAGCACGCGCAGGAAACTGCGAAAGCGCTCCAGCGGGGCGTTGCCCTTGATCTTCTCGTCGGCCATCTCGTTGTGCAGAAGGCCTTGGCACTTGGGCGGCCGGTCGGTCTTGCCGCGATCACAGTCGCGCAGGGCGAAGGGTAGGGCCAGCTTCCAGGCGAAGTAGGCGCGCAGGTAGTAGGGCAGATCCGCGCAGTCGGGCACGGCGCGCGGGATGTCGCGGTTCTTGGCATCGTCCTCGCGCAGGCCGAGATGGCCCCACAGGAAGTTGCGTGCCGGATCGTGCAGGACGGGTGCCAGGGACGGGAAACCCAGCGAGGCGTCGGCGGGAGCATCGAACATGCGTTCGATCCAGGCCGCGAAGAAGTTCTCGGTGTCGCGGTTCCACTCCTGCGTGGCCCGCCAGGCGCCCGGGCTGTCGGGGCGAGGCGGCGGATTCGCGCGGCCGCGCGCCTGGACCGAAATCCGGCGGCAGGCGATGGCCTTGCCGTCGGCAAGCAGCTCGACGCGCAGGTTGCCGGGCGCCGGCGGCCGCACCTCGACCGCGAAGCTCCACGGCGGTCCGCCGCGCACCGAGGTCGCAAGTTTTGGGCCGGGCAGCGCGATGCGGATTTCGCCTGCGTGCACGTCTTCGCTCACGACCAGGACGCGCAACGGACTTCCCGCCGCGGGCGAAAGCGGCGACCACCAGATGCGCGTGCCCGTGGGCTCGCGGCATGGCTGGTCAGCGGCACGGGCGGCGCCACCCGCGTGCCAGGCAGCGATGGCGACGGCGAGGCGAAGAGCCGGGTTTACCATCGAGGTCACCAGTGGGTCGGGTAGTTGCGCCGCCGGATGAAGGTGCGCGCGGCGACCATTTCGGGGTTGGTGAAGAACTTGACGAGCAGAACGCCGGCGAAGAAGCCGCCGATGTGGGCCCACACCGCGACCCCGCTCGAGGTCACGTGGTCGATCGAGGTCACTTGCGGCAGGCCGGAGAGGAGTTGCAGGCCGATCCACACCAGCAGCACGAAGTAGGCCGGCAAGGACAGGAGAAAGAAGCCGACGAAAACGTGCACGCGCACCCTGGGGTAGAGGATGAGGTATGCCCCGAGCACTCCGGAGATGGCGCCCGAGGCGCCGACCATGGGCGCCGGCGAGCCGGGATCGATCGCGATCTGGGCCATCGCCGCGGCCAGGCCGCACAGAAGATAGAACACCAGGAACCGCACCCGCCCCATGCTGTCTTCCACGTTGTTCCCGAAGACCCAGAGGAAGATGCCGTTGCCGAGCAAGTGGGCCCAGCCACCGTGCAGGAACATGGAGAGCAGCGGGGTCAGGATGTTGATGGGCTCGCGATCCACGACGCAGTAGAGCCCCATGCCGAGCGGCACCGCGGTGCCGACCGCCGCCCGGCCGGTGATCTCGCCGGGGACTAGCCCCAGGTTGCACACCGTGGCCGAGAGCCGGACCGGGTCGAGGCCCGCGCCCTGGACGACGACCCACACCAGCCCCAGCGCGACGAGCAGGAGGACCGTCACCAGGGGGAAACGTAACGTCGGGTTGTCGTCGCTGATCGGGATCATGTGGCGTAAGCTTCCGCCACCTTAGCACGACCCACATGCGCTATTTCGATACGGTCATCTCCCCGGACGGAACCGCCATCGCTTTCGAGCGCCGCGGCCAGGGCCCGCCGCTGGTCATGGTACACGGCTCCGCCGTGGATCACACGCGCTGGGGCGGGGTGGTAAGCACGCTGGCGGAGCATTTCACCCTCTACATGATGGACCGGCGCGGCCGGGGCAAGAGCGGCGACGGGCCCGTGTACGCCATCGAGCGGGAGTTCGAGGACGTGGCCGCCGTGCTCGAGGCGACCCCGGTTCCGGCCTGTGTCATGGCCCATTCCTACGGATCGATCTGCGCGCTCGGGGCCGCCCGACTGACCACGCGGATGGTTCGAATGGCGCTCTACGAACCGCCGCTGCCCGTGCCGGGCCAGCCCTTGAGCTTCGCCGCCGATCTCGGCCGGCGCCTCGAGGCGATCCTGGCCACGGGCGACCGCGCCCTGGTTGTCGAGACCTTCCTGTGTGAGGTGCTGCACATGGAGGAGAACGAGATCGCGCGGTTGCGCCGAACGTCGAGCTGGCCGGTGCGGCTTGCGGCGGCCGCCACCCTGCCACGCGAGGTTGGGGTGGCCGCAACCTTGCAATTTGTCGCGGAGGACTTGGCGCACGTGCGCGTGCCGACCCTGTTTCTCTGTGGCAACCGCAGTCCCGCGTACCTGCAGGCGAGTACGCGCATGGCCAGCGCCGCGCTGGCGGGCAGCCGGGTCGAGGTCCTGCCCGGGCACGGGCACGCGGCGATGTCCACCGGCCCCAAGGCCTTCCTGGCCAAGGTGTTGCCTTTCCTGACCGCCCCGACCGTCTGACCGGCACGGGGTTTCCGCGATCTCTGTGCCCTCTGCGCTGTGGTTCGATCCTTCCGGGGTTGG
>JADGRD010000446.1 GCA_017881285.1 Pseudomonadota bacterium
GCCTCGCGCACGAGCAAGGCCGACTACCTGGCCGGTGTGGGCAAGATCAAGGAATACATCCTGGCCGGCGACGCCTTTCAGGTGGTGTATTCGCAGCGCTTCGACGTGCCCCGAGACGATGTCGATCCCTTCGACGTGTACCGCGTCCTGCGCGTGACCAATCCCTCCCCCTACATGTTCCACCTCGAATTCCCCGAGGCGGTCGTGACCGGCGCCTCGCCCGAGGTGCTGGTTCGCCTCGACGGCAAGAAGGTCGAGGTGCGACCCATCGCCGGCACCCGCCGCCGGGGCGCCACGCCCGCCGAGGATGCCGCGCTGGAAAAGGAGCTGCTTGCCGACCCCAAGGAGCGGGCCGAGCACGTCATGCTCATCGATCTGGGGCGCAACGACGTGGGGCGGGTGGCCGCGGCCGGCTCCGTGCGGCTGGACGAGAAGATGGTGGTCGAGCGCTACTCGCACGTCATGCACATGGTTTCGAACGTCAGCGGCACGCTGCGGGACGGGCTGGCGGCCAAGGACGTGGTCAAGGCGGCGTTTCCCGCTGGCACGTTGTCCGGCGCGCCCAAGATTCGTGCCATGGAGATCATCGAGGAGCTGGAACCCGCGCGCCGCGGGGTCTACGGCGGCGCCATCGGCTACCTGTCGTATTCGGGCAACATGGATTTCGCCATCGCCATCCGCACCCTCGTGACCTCGGGCGACACCATTCACGTGCAGGCCGGGGCGGGCATCGTGGCCGACAGCCAGCCGGAAACCGAGCACGAGGAATGCGTGAACAAGGCGCGCGCGGCGGTGAGGGCGATCGAGCTGGTCCGGCATTCGGCGGGTGAGGCCCGGAAAGGGGCGCTCTAGCCATGCTGCTGGTCATCGACAACTACGACTCGTTCACCTACAACCTGGTCCAGTATCTGGGCGAGTTGGGGCAAGATGTGCTGGTCGTGCGCAACGATGAAGTGCCGTTTGATGAAATTGTACGCATGTCACCGGAACGCATCGTGATTTCTCCGGGGCCATGCACCCCGAACGAGGCCGGAGTTTCGCTCGAGGTGCTGACCAAGCTGGCCGGCCGCATGCCCATCCTGGGCGTGTGCCTGGGCCATCAATCCATCGGCCAGGCGTTCGGCGGCAAGGTCATCCGCGCCAAGCAGGTCGTACACGGCAAGACCTCGCGCGTCTTCCATGACGAGCGCGGACTGTTCGTCGGCCTGCCCAACCCCTTCGAGGCCACGCGCTACCACTCCCTGATCGTGGAGCGTGGCAGTCTGCCCGATTGCCTGGAAATCACCGCCAAGACCTGGGACGAGGAGATCATGGGTTTGCGCCACAAGAGCCTGCCGGTCGAGGGCGTGCAGTTCCACCCCGAATCCTTCCTGACGACCGTCGGCAAGGACATCCTGAAGAACTTCATCGCCATGCAGGTGCGGTCATGAGCGGCGGCATCGGCCTGCCGATTCGCGAGGCGCTTGCCCTGCTCATCGCGGGCGAGGGCCTGTCGGCCACGGACATGGCCGCCGTGGTCGGTCAGATCATGGACGGCCTGGCGAGCCCGGCCCAGGTCGGCGCCTTGCTTGCGGCCATGCGCCTGAAGGGCGAAACCGTGGACGAGGCCGTGGGCGCAGCCCAGGCCATGCGCCAGCGCATGACCCGGGTGGAGACCGACTACCCCGTGCTTCTCGACAACTGCGGCACGGGCGGCGACGGTTCGGGCTCGGTGAACGTGTCCACGCTGGCGGCGCTCATCACCGCGGCCTGCGGCGTGAAGGTGGCCAAGCACGGCAACCGGGCGCTCTCGTCGCGCTCGGGCTCGCACGACGTGCTCGAGGCCCTGGGCGTCGATCCCGCGCCCGGGCCCGACCTGGCCCGCAAGTGCCTGGCCGAGATCGGCATCTGCTTTTTGTTCGCGCCGGTCTACCACGCAGCCACGAAAAACGTAGCTGGGCCGCGCCGCGAGGTCGGCTTCCGCACGCTCTTCAACCTGCTGGGGCCCATGACCAATCCGGCCGGAGCTCGCCACCACGTCAACGGCGTGTTCGCGGCCGACCGCTGCGAGTTCCTGGCGCGGGCCCACGGGCAGATGGGTTCCCTGCGCGCGATGGTAGTGCACGGGGCGGGCGGTCTCGACGAGCTCGCGCCCGCCGGTGCCACGCTGGTGGCCGAGCTCGACCAGGGCAAGGTGCGCACCTACGAGGTTAGGCCAGCCGACTTCGGGCTGCCCGAGGCGGACCTTGCTGGGCTCAAGGGTGGCGAGCCGGCCCTGAACGCGAGCCTGTTTCTGGCCACTCTGCATGGCGAGGCTGGGGCGAGCCGCATCGCCGCGCTGATGACCGCGGCCGCGGGCCTGGTGGTGACGGGCAAGGCGGCCTCGCTGCGCGAAGGAGCCGCCATGGCGGCCGACGCGCTCGACAGCGGCCGGGCACTGGCGATTCTCGAACGCCTGCGCGTGTTTTCCCCCTTGCCGACCAAGCCATGATCCTCGACGATATTCTGGTCGAAACCAGGCGCACGGTGGCCGCGAGCCGAGCCCATGTGCCTCATGCGGAGATCGAACAACAGGCAGCCGCGACCGCGCCGGCGCGCGGCCTGGCGCAATCGCTGCGAGCGGCCCAGGGCATGGCGTGCATCGCCGAATTCAAGCGGCGTTCGCCCTCCCGGGGCTGGATTCAGCGCGAGGCCGATGTGGCGTCCGTGGCGCGCGCGTATGCAGCAGCCTCTGCGTCGGGAATGTCGGTGCTGACCGACACACCGTTCTTCGGCGGCAGCCTCGATGACCTGCGGCGGGCGCGCGCGGCCGTCGGGCTGCCCATCCTGCGCAAGGATTTCCTCGTCGATCCCTATCAAGTGGCGGAGGCGAGGGCGGCGGGCGCGGATGCCGTCCTGCTCATCGTGGCGGCCCTGTCGGACCGGGACCTGCATCTGCTGCTCGCGGAAACCGAACGCTGGGGCATGGAAGCGCTCGTGGAAACACATGATGCGGACGAGGTGGCGCGCGCGGTGGCCGCCGGCGCGAACATCGTGGGGGTGAACCACCGCGACCTCGGAACCTTCGAGATGAACATGGACCTGGCGGCGCGGATGCGGCCGCTGATTCCGCCGGACCGGCTGGTGGTCGCCGAGTCGGGCATCAAGACCGCGGACGATGTGCGGCGGCTGCGTGCGGCTGGCATCGACGCGATTCTCGTCGGCGAAACCTTGATGCAGGCCGCGGACCCGGCCGCGGCGCTGCGCTCGCTCGTGGAAGGGGCATGAGTTTCCTCATCAAGATCTGTGGCATTACGCGGCCCGAGGATGCGGCGCTTGCATGCCTTCACGGTGCGGGTGCCATCGGCATCAACCTCTGGAGTGGCTCCCAGCGCTTCGTCGAGGACAGCCAGGCGCGCGAGATTCTCGCCTCCGTGGCGCCCGGCGTGCTCAAGGTCGGGGTGTTCGTCAACCCGCACCCGCTGGCCGTGAGCGAGAGTATGGCGGAGCTGAGGCTCGACATGGTCCAGTTTCACGGCGAGGAACTGGCCGCGGCGTGGACGGATCCGCCCGGGGAGAGGATCATCAAAGCCATCCGGGTCTCCGGCGCGAGATCGCTGGCGGCAGCAGAGGGCTGGAACCCGCGCTACTTCCTCTACGATTCGCTTTCCCCGGGCTACGGCGGCACGGGAAAGCTGGCGCCGTGGGACGTCGTGGCCAAGGGCGCGCGCCGGCCATTCTTGCTGGCTGGCGGCCTGGGCCCGTCTAACGTCGCCGCCGCCATTGCGGCGGTGTGCCCCGATGGCGTCGACGTGGCGAGCGGCGTGGAATCCAGCCCCGGAATCAAGGATGAAGCCAAGCTCGCCGCGTTCGTCGCCAACGCGCGGGCGGCGGCGGCGAAAGCTGGAGGCTAACGACGCTACCCGATTAGCTTGTTCGACGGGCCGCGGCCTTCGCGCAGGACGGTGACCCAGTCGCCGGCCAGGCTGACCACGGTCGAGGGCGGGCCGGACAGCGAGCCACCGTCGAGAATGAGGTCGAGACTGCGGCCGTATTCGCGCTTGATCTCGGCCGCGGTGTGCAGGACGTCGCCGGATGGCGACTTGGCCGTGGCGGAAAGCAGCGGCTTGCCCAGCGCCCAGAGCAGCTTCTCGCACAGGGCGGTGCCGGGGATGCGCACGCCGATGGTCTGGCGATCTTCGTGGACGAAGGGCTCGGGCACGGCCGGGCTGGCGGCGAGCTCGGCGCAGTACGGGCCGGGGAAGATCTTGCGGAGCACGGCGTACGCGGATTCGCCGACCACGGCGTACTTGGGCAGCTCGCCGAGGTCGGGCAGGAGGAAGGTCAGTGGTCGCGCGGCCTTGTCGAAACCGCGCATGGTCTGGATGCGCTTGACGCCGTTGCTGTC
>JADGRD010000447.1 GCA_017881285.1 Pseudomonadota bacterium
TTGTAATAATCATACCTCCATGTCCTGACGTTAAATGTTTCGAACTTTGAAAACTGAAAATTGAGGCGTTAGATATGCTTCCTACTACGCGACCTACCAAGCCACCGATTCGTTCGTGCACAAGTTCGGTTTGAATGGCACGGACACGAAGTACGTGGGCAGCGTGACCTTGCCCGGCCACATTTTGAATCAGTTCGCCATGGACGAGACCGACGGCGTGCTGCGCGTGGCCTCGACAAAGGGATGGGTGCCGGATGCCTCCGTCATCAGCTACCTCACGACCTTCGGCATGCAGGCCGGCAATCTCGTGCAGTTTGGACAGGTCGGCGGTATCGGCCCGCAGGAGGACATCCGCGCGGTGCGCTTCGACGGCAACCGCGGCTTCGTCGTCACCTTCAAGAAGACCGACCCACTCTTTGTCTTCGACCTTACGGATGCCACCAAGCCGAAGCTGATGGGCGAGCTGCAGATCCCCGGCTTCTCGACCTACATGCAGCGCCTCGACGATACGCACATGCTGGCCATCGGCTTCACCGCCGACGACCACGAGAGCTTCGCCTACTTCAACGGCATCCAGATCCAGATCTTCGACGTCACGGATCTCGCGAACCCCACCCTGGCCTGGAAGAAGGTCATCGGCACCCGCGGCTCTAGCTCGGAAGCCCTGACCAACCACCTGGCCTTCAACTACTTCGCGCCCAAGAAGATGCTGGCCCTTCCCATCACCGTGTGCGAGGGCGGCGGCAACGGGACCTACGCCACGAACATGACCTTCGCCGGACTCATGGCCTTCGACATCTCGCTCGACACCGGCATCACCGAGCACGGCCGCCTGCCCTTCGTGGACGCCAGCACGGTCAGCGCCAGCGACAACTGCGACAAGTGGTGGACCGATTCCAAGTCGCTGGTCAAGCGCAGCATCTTCATGGATGACTTCGTCTACGGGCTCAGCGACACGCAAATGCGGGTCGCGGGCTTGTCCGCGATGAGCAGCGTCCTGAAGAGCGTGCCGCTGCTCAGCAAGTAGCGTAACGATCGCGTTGGCGTAGCCGGGCTTTGCCCGGCTACGCCAGAGCGCGGGAGGGTTTGGGAACCCTCTCAGGGTTCCCATTCGATCGCGTTGGCGTAGCCGGGCTTTGCCCGGCAGAGCCAGAGCGCGGGAGGGTTGGGAACCCTCTCAGGGTTTCCATTTCAACCGTCCGGCTACAACCTACTGGCGTAGTCGATCGTCATCTGGTCGTAGAGCGCCAGATCCGGCTGGGCCGTGTAGGTGTTTCCCGACTTTGCAAAGAGCACGTGGCCCGTGTTCCAGTCGCCGCTCTGCTCGGGCTCCCAGTTGAACGTGCCGATGCCCTGCGCATTGGCGAGCCCGAACACCACGTCGTTGATCTCGCGTTGCATGGGACCGTACTCGGCGGCCATGATCTTGATGTTCGGGAACGCGGCCGCCAGGCCGCCCAAGGTATTGGTCCAACCGGTCTTGGTGTTGGTCGTGCTGTTGGGATCGCCTTGGTACTGCTGGTAGCAAGACTCGCCGAAGACGTCGAACTGAACGCCTTGCTTGATCGCGTTGTTGATGTAGTTCTTGCTGGTGTTGAGGGCCGCCCCGGCCGTGTCTGTCGCTTTGTCCCCGCCGCGGTCGATGTGGAGGGCGATGAGGATGCCGGTATCGACATCCTTGACCCCTTGCACGCCGGCCTTGAACAAGGTGCCGAGGTTGGTCCAGTTCGAGGTGCTGCCTGTGACTTGGTTGTTGCCGGTGGGCTGGCCGCCGCTGTCGCAAACGTGGAGGAGCATGCCGGGTGTGGTCTCGTTTCCGATCTGCACCATGTCGGGCCGGGCGCCGCCGGCGATCAGCTTCGTGATCGAGTCCTTGGTGTAGTCATGCACGGCTGTCGCCAGGTCGGCAATCGTGGTGTAGCCCTGCCAGGCGACGGGAACGCACTGCTTGCCGGGGTCGGCCCAGTTGTCGCTGTAGTGGAAGTCGACCAGAAGCCCCATGCCCAGGTCCTTGATCTTCTTGCCGAACGTGACGGTATGGGCGATGTCGTCGTAGCCGTTCGTCTTGTCGTAGCCGTCGGCCGCCTTGGGATCGACGAAGGTGCGCAGCCGGATGAAGTTGAAGCCGTGCGCCTGGAGCTGCGAGAGGAGGTTGTCCTGGGCCGCCGAAGCGGCCGACTCCGCGAATGAGATGTCCGCGCCGATGTAGTAGGACGCCGAGAAGCCGCCGGTCGCTCCACCCGTGCTGGTCGCGCCGCCCGTGGCCGTCGTGCCGCCCGTTCCGGTGCGACCGCCGGTGCCGGTCGCGGCGTCCGGGCCGCTTGCACCGCCGGTGCCGGTGCGACCGCCGGTGCCGGTGCGCCCGCCAGTGCCGGCCCCAGCGTCGGATGAATTGGTGCCGCCGGTGGCAGTCGCGCCACCCGAGCCAGGTGCACCGCCAGAGCCGGTAGGGCCGCCCGTGCCGCCTGTCCCCGTCGCGCCGCCCGAGCCGCTGGCCCCGCTTGAACCCGTCTTTCCACCCGTGCCCTGAGCGCCGCCCGTGCCGGGGGTGGAGCCGCTCGAGCCGGTTGCACCGCCGCTTCCCATCACGCCGCCGCTGCTCGTCGCACCGCCGCTGGCCGAATTGCCTCCCGAGCCGGCGGGACCCGTGGCCTGGCTACTTCCGCCCGTGCCTCCGGTCTTCGGGGCCGTGGTCGACGAGCACGCGCCAAGGCCGAGGGCCAGCATGGCGCAGAGGGTACCTCGCGAATGGATGCTGATGTTCATGTCTTCCAGAGTCGCCTGGCTAGGGTGAGATCAATCACGGTGGGGGAGAAACCGTCTCGGATTACCTTCTGCTAGCCCAGAAGCCCGGGAGGATCTACCCTGGATCCTATGCGACTCCAGCCACTCCTGCTTCGCCTTTCCTTGGTGTCTCTTCTTGCCGCGGCCTGTGCGACGGCCAAGCCCAAGGCCGAGGTGAGGGCCGAGACGCCATTGCCGCCGCCCCGGGTGGAGAAGATGCGCGAGCCGCTCGAAGTCACACCGCTTGAATTGCACTTCTCCGGCTTGCGTGGGGCGGCCACGGCGACCGAATCGGTGGCGGTCAAGAACACGGGCAGCGGGCCGGTGCAGGTTTCGGAGGTGCGCGTGGTGGGCTTGCAGGCCTCCACTTTCAAGATCGTGAACGTGCCGCTGCTGCCGGTGGTGCTGCAACCTTCGGGCTCGTTTTCGTTTGCTGTGGGCTTCGAGCCGGCGGCCGACGCCGACCCCGGCGTGCACCACGGCCGCGTGCGTCTGGTGCTTACCGAGGACGACGACGGACCGCCCTGCGATCTGACGGGGCTGGTGACCAAGAGCAAGGAGCGCATGGACGAGCCACCCTTGCAGCAGGTCCTGGAGGCCCTGGGCTATGACGTGGATGTGGGCAGCCCGGCGCTGGCCCTGCCGGCGGGGAGGGCGGGCGACCAGATCCAAGCGGCGACCTTCCAGCGCGCCAAGCCCGGCAACGTGGGGTACTACCTCATCGCGCGTTACACGGCCGATGAGGACTCTCTCTTCGGGTACTACGTGATGGAAGGTGGCAAGCCGGTCCTGCGGGGCATCGGCAGTGCGAGCAAGGCGCACTCCCAGATGCTCAATCCCGAGCTCGACAGCGAGAGCCAGGCCAGTTTCGACCTGGGAGAGGTGACGTTCGGGCTCTACCTCAAGGCCGGCAAGCGCACCTTGTACTCCAACGAGAAGCTGAATGCCGGGGGTGCCGCCACCCGTGTATACCCTCTGCGCAGCCGGGGGCGCGCCTTGGTGCCGGATGCGTTCGTGGTCGCCTTCGACGAGGACGGGGATGGCGACTTCCAGGACCACGTCTTCATGCTCTGGAACGTGAATCCAGCGCAATAGTGCTTTTTGTGGTTGTCCTCTGGCGCCGCAGCGCGCAGCGCGGGGCAGGAACATGGCACGAACTTCGGCGGCGGCGGATCTTGTGTTAGCCATAGATCGAGGCCATGAACTTGCCGGCTCCCAAGGAACAGCGCAGGCGGCCCCGCTACATCGCGGTCGAGGGACCCATCGGCGCCGGCAAGTCGAGCCTGGCCGAGATCCTGGCCGCCGAGCTGGGCGCGCGGCTGGTCTGCGAGAATCCGGGCGAAAACCCCTTCCTCGGGTCGTTCTACAAGGACCCGCGGCGTTTTGCCCTGTCGACGCAGCTCTTCTTCCTGCTCCAGCGCTATGGCCAACAGTCGGAATTTCTGCAAGGCGGGCTGTTCGAGCAGGGCGGGGTGGTGTCCGACTACTTCTTCGCCAAGGATCGCCTGTTCGCCGCGCTCAACCTGTCGCCCGAGGAGCTGGCGCTCTACGACCGGGTCTACCAGGCGCTGCGGCCGCGCG
>JADGRD010000448.1 GCA_017881285.1 Pseudomonadota bacterium
GCCGACGAGGACAAGCTCATCGTGTCCCGGGCGCGGAAGATCAGCGCCCACTGCTCGGGATCCCAGAAGGCGACGCGACGATTGATTCCGGCGTAGTCGAGCAGGGCACTCTGCACGCCCAGCTCGCTCATGGCCCGCGTCCATTCCTCGCGCGAGATATCCATGCGGCCGAGCAGGCGGTGGAACTCGACCGGGTAGGCGGGCAGGCGCGGATCGACGAAGACGCGGTAGCGGGGATAGCCCTGCCAGAGCAGATAGGCGCCGGTCTCGAAATCGTTGTACATCCGCTCGCGCAGGCCGTGCGCCTCGACGAACCGGATGGCGTCGAGTGGCAACGCGCTCTCATCGAGCCCGAGGGTGAGGAAGCGGCCGCCGCGACCGGCTTCGGCGATGCGCGGGCCGAGGGTGGCGAGCGCGAGCCCGGCCAGCAGGCCGGCGGCAAGGGCGCGTGGACGGCGAGCCACGAAACGGCCGGCGAGGTGTTCGAGCGCGGGCGCCGCGACCACGGCCATGACGATGGTCGCGTCGGCGGTGAAGCGGACGTGCCAGGCGGCGAGGGCAAGGAAACCGAAGGCGGGCAGGCGCTCTTGCCACCTACCTCGCCTGGAAACAGCCATGGCGGCGAGCGAGCCGAGCGCGAAGAGAATGATGCCCGCGTCCGAGCGCCAGGTCACGGCGCGGAATTCGTCCACCGGATGGATGGCGAAGATCGCCACGTGAAAGGCGAGGTAGCGGAAGATGCCGGGGCCCACCGGCGTCGCCAGCAGCGCGGCAGCGGCAAGAATCGCCGCCAGCGCGAAACGCAGAGCCGCGCGCGGCCCCCCCCGGTCGAGCAAGACGCCTGCCCCCGCCAGCGCCAGCAGGATCGCCGCCAGGAAGGCGCCGGCATGGAGGTTGGCCCACAGAGCGACGAGCGGCAGGAGCAGCCAGGCGCGGCGGTTGCCGCTTTCGACGAGTGGAAGCAAGGCCAGCACGGCGACCTCGCCGAGCAGCGAGAAGACGTGCGGCCGCTCGACGAGACGTTCGCGCATGCACAGGAACGCGAGGGCCAGTGCGAGCGCGGCCACCACCGGGCTCACTCCGCGGCGGCGGCAGAGGCGATAGGCGAAGACCGCCAGCGCCAGCACGAGGATTGTCTTCCCCATCACGACACCAGGAAAGCCACCCAGTCGAAACACCACGGCCGCCCCCGCGTCGAACAACCACGCGCTGTCGAGGTAGGGCGCGTCGGGGAAGGTGAACGAGAAGAGATTGCGATGAACCAGGTGCCCCGAGCGCAGGAACTGCTCGCCCGCGGCCAGGCGGAAGAACAGGTCGGTTTCCTGCACGGGGCCGAGGCACAGCCCGGCCACGAACACGAGCAGCCCAACGAGGGCCATGCGCCCGGCTACTTCATCGACTTGGAAAGCGTGATGGCTTCGTTCTTGGTGCAGACCTTGATGGAGGCCGCGACGCTGACGAAGAACCCGCGCCCCGGCAGGTAGAGGCCCGTGCTGGAGGCCGCCATCGCGGCGGCCTTGGGCGACTTGGACTTGTCGGTCATCCAGACCTTGCCGACCTTCTTGTAGCTCAGGAACGGATCGGTGGGCTTGTCGAGCACTTGCTTGACCACGGGCGCGTAGACCTGCACGAAGCTGTCCTCGGCGTTCACCCCCTCGACCTTAAAGTGGTACTTGCAAGTCTCCTTCGAGCCGGCCTCGCCCAGGAAGGTCGCGTCGGACTCGCCACAGGCCGCGTAGACCGCTTCCTTGGTCAGGTGCAAAGTGACGTCCGGGCTGCAGCACTTGCCTTTCTCGCCGAAGGTCTTGCAGGTGCCAGCCGGCGTAGCCGGCGTGGGCGCCGCCGGCGGCGCCCCAGCGGCAGGCGCGGGCAAGGCGGCTTGCGTCGCGCTCTGGCGGAGCAAGAGCGGCAGGGCGAGGGCGGCGGCGAAAATGGAGGTGGCGGCCAGGATGCGAGTGAGCTTCATGGCCGCCATCCTAGCACCACCGCCGCCAGGTGGAAGATGGGAAGCGGCGGGCCTCCGGCCGGGCTACTTGGCGCCGCGGCTCATCATCAGGTCCAGATCCTCGCGCAGGCTTTGCAGATCCTCTTCATGCTCGACCTCCTGCTCGAGGATGGTCAGCGCCATGTTGTACGTCACCATGTCCTTGTCCTTGGTGGCGTCCATGAGCCCCTTGTAGCTCGAAATCGCGCATTGCTCGCCGGCGATGTTCTGGTCGAGCAGGGCCGCCACGTAGGGATCCGCGGGCGCGTCGTACTTGCACGGGCTGAGATCGAACCACTCCTTGGGCGAGAGCACCGGCGTGCCACGGAGCTGGATGATGCGGTTCGAGACCAACACGGCGTGACTCAGTTCCTCATTCGCGTGCTGGGTCAGCTCCGCGGCCACCGCGTCCTTCATCGGTCCCTTGATGACCTTGGCGCCGAGCCAGTACTGGTAGTAGGCCAGCCATTCACTGGCGTAGGCGGCATTGAGCAGCTTGAGCAGATGATTGACGTCGATGCCGACGATTTCGCGTCCTCGGGTTCCCATGCGGATCTCCTTGTGATGGTAGGGGGGACTACGCGGAAAGTTTCTTCGCGATCTGGGCGACGTGGCGGCCCTGGAAGCGCGCGGCCGCCAGCTCGTTTTCGCTCGGCATGCGCTCGCCCTTGCCCCCCGCGATGGTGGACGCGCCATAGGGCGAGCCGCCGGTGATTTCATCGATGCGCGTCTGGCCAGCGAAGGCATACGGCAGGCCGACGATGACCATACCCTGGTGGAGCAGGGTGGTGTGGAAGCTCAGGATGGTGGATTCCTGGCCGCCGTGCTGCGTGGCCGAGCTTGCGAAGACGCTGCCGACCTTGCCGACCAGCTTGCCCTGCGCCCACAGTCCGCCCGTGCCATCGAGGAACTGCCGCATCTGCCCCGTCATGTTGCCGAACCGGGTCGGCGTTCCGAAGATGATCGCGTCGGCCTCGGCTAGGTCGGCGACCGTGGCGATCGGGACATCGGCGAAGGACTTTTGCGCCTCCACGGCGCCCATGGCCGCCAACACCTCGGGCGGGAGCGTCTCGGGCACGCGCCTCACGATGACATTGGCGCCCGCCACCTCGCGGGCGCCCTCGGCGACGGCCTGGGCCATGCGATAGATGTGTCCGTAGGTCGAGTAGAAGACGACGAGAAGCTTCATGAATGGCTCCTTTCGGTTGGGTACGACGGCCCGCGACGATAGCGCGGGAAGGGCGCCGGTGCACGTCGTCATCGAGACGATGCGGCGCCGCAGCGCGGCATGCATCCTGCGCTCGCGTAGCACGCATTCTACAGCTCGCGCCACGCTCCGGCTCGATAGGACACTTTGCCCAGCAGCGGAGCAGCGACCACGATTGGCCGGTAGGGTACATCGTCGAACTCCAATGGCACGGGTGTACGAAAACGCTGGGATCCAACTTCGACATCCTGGCCGTCATCGAGGTCATGCCGCTTCCATGGGGCCGCCGTCCGAGGACGGCGGAAATTCCCCGTCGCAAAAGACATGAGGTAGAGGGCGAGGCGCTCGTCGGGGGTGGGCGCGCCGGAGAAGGTCGTGACCTTGCCGTTTAGGCGGTAGCGGCCTTCTTCTTCGACGATGGGGAAATGGGCGGCCTGCAGGGCCTCGATGTCAGGGCACAGGGTGCGGAGGTTCCAGCCGTGCCGCCAATATCATCTTCTCCGCGGCCAAGTCCGATGGAGCGATTCGACGTTTCTTGCTCATGCTCCGGCGAGGGGGGCACAAGCTGGTTGCGAATGGCTGCGTGCTCGAGAAGGCTCGCCGCAACCTCGCAATCAAGTTTCCCGCGGGGGTGGAAGCTCTCGACGCCCTTCTGCCGACGTTGGAAATCGTCGAGGCACATGCCGCCGCCCCGGCGATTTCCGCGAAGCTTGCCCTGCCGGAAAAGGACAAACCAGTCTTGCTGGCCAGCATTTCGGCACACTGCCAGGTGCTGGTCACGGGCGACCAGTCGCATTTCGGCTCGCTCTTCGGCAAGCGGATCGGGGGCGTCGTCATCCACTCCCCCCGCTCCCTGGCCGAAGAAATCCTGCGGGGATCCTAGCTACCCCCGTACAGCTTCTCGAGGAACGCGTGCATGTCCTCGCGGCGGCCGGTGAGGAAGATGCGGCCTACTTGCGCGGCCAGACGGGCGAGGGGCGGGCCCGATCGCGAGACCTTCTCGAGTAGCGCCTTGGCCTCCTTGGCCTTGGCGCCGGTCTTGGACTCGCGCTTGGCATCGGGGAGCTGCGTGGCCTGCAGCACGAGGGCTTCGAGGGCCACCAGGCGCTTCACGCTGTCGTTCTCGGCGCCTTCGAGGATGGCGGCGACGTTGGCGGGGGTGCGCTCGGC
>JADGRD010000449.1 GCA_017881285.1 Pseudomonadota bacterium
CGAAAGCAGTGGCCACCACGGGCGCGGCGGTCGTGCTCTGCTCGTGGACGACCATCGTTGGCTACGGCTCCCTGCTGGCGGCGCACAGCCAGGCCTTGCGCGGCTTCGGCGCCATGGCCATCTTGGGCGAGATCTTCTGTCTCGGCGCCGCCGTGATCGCGCTGCCCGTGGCCCTGCTCGCCTGGCGCCGCCGGGCGGCGGCGCGCGCAGTACCCAGCCCGTCTATCGACGCTGGCGGTTTCGCAGCCGTGCGGAACGGCGTCGCGCTTCGCGCAGATTGACGAGCACGCCATCATCGGCAAGGGCTTGTGACAGGGACTTCTGGAGCCTGGAGCCTGAAGCCTTGGGTTGCGGGCGAAGCCCGCGCTGTGCGCGCTCGTCGCGCCTGGCGGGCGGGCTTGCTCGCTCGGCCGGCCTCGGTCCGCGATTGATAGACACGTCTTGAGAGCGCGGATTTTCTCGTGGAGATAGTATGTAAGCACGCACACAAGCGAGACATTCATTTCCGGTTTTGCCTGGCGGGGATCACGAATCGACGCCCGAGATGCGTGAATCAGACATCTTGTCTGGTCCACTGAATAAACCTCGCACACAATGACGTTCTCCACACCGTCCCCTGGCAATGTTGAACTATTGAAAAGGAGTCCATCGATGATGAAGCGAACTGTGCACGCACTCGTGCTGATGCTCTTGGCAACGCCCCTTGCCCTCGTGGGCTGCGGCGACAGCAACGAGAAGAACGGAACTGGCGGCTCGGGCGGAGGTGGTGGCGCGGGCGGCGCGGTCATTCCGGACGGAGGTGGTGGCGCGGGCGGGGTCAAGTACGACGCTACCCCGGCCGATGCCGTAACCCCCATCGACACCACGACCGTGGCTCCCGACGTGCCGATCACGATCGACACCGCGGCCCTCGATGTCGCACTTCCGATCGATGTTTCCATCACCATCGACACGGGCGCTGTCGACGCTCCCGCCCCCGTGGACACGGGAGCGGTGGACACCACGCGCGTAATCGACACGACCCCCGCCGTCTGCACGATGACGACCCCGTTCACGGGTGGCAATGTCACCGCCGATCTCACCCTGCCGGCGGCCTGCAGCCCCTACACCATCAAGACCGACATTCGCGTGGATGGCAACGCCACCTTGACCATCGAGGCCGGCTCCACCCTGCGCTTCCAGCCGGACACCAGAATCTGGATCGGCTACAGCACCGCCGCGAAGATCGTGGCGGTCGGAACGGCGGCGAGCCCCATCACCTTCACCTCGGCCAATGTCACGCCCGGCGCGGGTGACTGGGCCGGCATCACGTTCTGGGGCGGCACGATGAACGGAAACAATCTGGCCTACGCCAAGTTCGACTACTGCGGATCCAACGGCGATGCGTGCATCCTCGGTTCCGGCGCAAAGGCCAACCGGGTGGTCATCGACCATGTGACCATCGCCCACGTCGGTGCGGGATCGAATGGCATCATGGAGAAGGACGCGGATTCGAACTTCGCCATCAGCAACTGCACCTTCAACAACATCCCGGCCGCGCCCACACAACAGTATGCGATCTCTGTGGAGGCCCCCTCCTTCGCCGGTATTGACACCACCAATACCTACAACGGCGCCATGATCGAGCTGGCCGGCGGCACCGTCAGCACGACCACCGATTGGAAAAACCTGGGCACCACCGTGGCGGTGACCGACGACCTTCGTCTCGAGGGACCCTCGACCCCCGCCCTGACCATCGAGGCTGGCAGTATCTTCAAGTTCGCGACCGGCTTGCAGTTCTGGATCGGCTATGCCGATTCCGGAAGTCTGATCGTGAAGGGCACCGCGATCGCGCCGGTCACCTTCACCTCCCTCAATGCCGCCCCGACCGCAGGCGACTGGGTAGGCATCGTGGTGTGGACAGGCAGCGCCAGCATCACCTACGCAACCGTCTCGTACGCGGGTTCGGACAAGGGTGATGTCTCCGTGGTTCGCAACACGGCAATCCTCACCATCACGAGCTCCACGCTGTCGAACAGCGCCACGTACGGCGTCGGTATCCCCTGCAACTCGACTGCCACCGTCACCAGCACCGGCAACACGTTCACTGGTAACACCAGCGGCAACACTGGACCTGGCCCCGCCGGGGTAGATTGCTAGCGGCGTAGTCCGGCATCCATGCATCCAAGGGGCGATCCCGCGAGGGATCGCCCTTTTTCTATGGGAACGCGCAACCATCGCCCGGGAAGACCATCTTACCCATTGCCGTTGCCGTAGAGGGCCCGGAGCTTGAGGACTGGAAAGGTCTGGATTGGCGCGTCAGGGTTCGCGCCGCTGGTCGAAAGGAGGATTGACGATGATTACCGTTTTCGGAGCATCAGGAAATACCGGGGGAGCCGCCGCGGCTCACCTGCTCAAGAAGGGAAGGAAGGTTCGCGTGGTCGGCCGCCGGCCGGAGAAGCTGGCCGCGCTGGTCAAGGCCGGGGCGGAAAGCGCGGTCGGCGACCTCGAGGACGCTCGCTTCGCCCGCGCGGCGCTGACCGGCGCCGAGGCCGCCTACGTCTTGATTCCGCCCAACCTGGCAACCGAGGATTTTCGCGCCTACCAGAAGCGCGTGGTCGCGGCACTGGCGAGCGGGATCGAGGCGGCTGGCGTGCGCCACGTGGTGCTCCTCTCCAGCATCGGCGCCCATCATAGCTCGGGCACCGGTCCCATCGTTGCGGTCCACGACTTCGAGGAGCGACTCAAGGAGATCGGCGGCCTCAATGCCCTGTTCCTGCGCGCCGGGTTCTTCATGGAAAACACGCTCATGGGCTTGGGCTCGATCAAGGCCCAGGGCATCTATGGCGGGCCAATGCCCGCGGAAGCGGCCGTGCAGATGATCGCGTCGGCCGACATCGGCGCCTATGCGGGCGGTCGGCTCGAACGCCTCGACTTCTCGGGCAAGAGCGTGGTTCACCTGCTCGGCCCCAAGGCGGTGTCGCAGACCGAGCTGGTCGGCATCCTCGGCCAGGCGGTCGGCAAGCCCATTCACTACGCGCAGGTTTCCCTCGACGATGTGGAGAAAGGGATGATCCAGGGCGGCATGCGGCCCGCGGTGGTTTCGGTGTTCGTGGAGATGTACCGCGCCGCGGGCCAGGGCCTGGTCGCTCCCGAGGAGGGTAGGCCGGTGGAGTTGGCGCCCACCACCTTCGAGACCTTCGCCAAGAACGTGTTCGCGCCAGCGTACGGCAAGTAGGTCTCCCCGGCCTCCGGCTACGCCTCCTCGGGGCCCGTCTCGCGTGGCTCGCGGTCTCGAGGATGGAGATGAACCCCATGGCGGCCGAGATGGAGAAGTCGGTGCCGGTCAGGTAGAGCGCGACGATACCGCCGCACCCCGCTTGGCATTTCCCGTCGCCACCGGCGCGATGAATCGCGCCCCTGCGGTTGGCGATCGTCAGCGCCGCCTACGTCTGCGCACCAGCAGCAGCGCCGCGCCGGCGACGAGGAACGGCGCGGTCGAGGCGGCACGCCCGGGCTCTGCGGACCCGAGCTCGCAGCCACAGCCGGAGTGGTTCAGCTTGGGCTTCGAGCCCGCGTCGCCCACGCCCGCGTCGGCGGTGCCGTAGAAGCCGCCGTAACCGGGAACGATGACGCCGCCACCGCTGCCCCCCAGGTTGGGGATGCTGCCGGCGCTGCCGCCGTAGCTGGGAACGACCGTGCCGGCGCTACCGCCCAGGTTGGGAATGCCGCCGGCGCTGCCGCCGCGGTTGGGGATGCTGCCGGCGCTGCCGCCGTAGCTCGGAACCATGGTGCCGGCGCTGCCGCCGTAGCTGGGAACGATCGTACCGCCGCTGCCACCGCGCGGTGGGATGGTACCGGCCGTGCCGCCGACGTTGGGTATGTAGCCGCCGGTGCCGCCCATGACGATCCGGCCGCCGCTGCCGGCATAGCCGCCGCCGCTGCCGCCGTAGCTGCCGCAGTAGTAGTCGTACGTCGAGCAGCTACCGTAGCCGTCGCAGGTGTAGCAGTTGCCACAGCTCACGGTGTACCCCGGATAGCTGCAGCTACCGACGCCGTCGCAGGTCGACTTGCACACGCCGGTACCCTTGCCGCATTCGGCCTGGGGATCGGTGCCGGCCGAATAGGGGGTGCACTTGCCCGCCCGTCCCGCCTGGCTGCAGGACGCGCACGTGCCGGTGCACGCGCCGTCGCAGCACACGCCGTCTGCGCAGAAGCCAGAGGCGCAAGTGGCCGCGGCGGTGCAGGGCTGGCCGTTCTTGGTCTTGCAGCTACCGCTGCCGTCGCAGGACTGGCCATCGGCACAACTGCCGGCCACCTCGGTCCCGGCCTTGGCCAGCACGCACGTGCCCTCCGAGCCGGCCACGTTGCAGGACTTGCA
>JADGRD010000450.1 GCA_017881285.1 Pseudomonadota bacterium
TTCCATTCGATCACTACTGATTCCTTTGCCGACCAGGTAGGCCATCACCGAATCGGCCCGCGCCTGCGACAGGCGTAGATTGTAGGCGCGGGTGCCCCGGATGTCGGTGTGTCCCTCGATGCGCACGCGCATGCTCGGTCGCGCGCCGAGGACCGCGACGACCTCGTCGAGCAGGCCGAAGCTCTTCGGCATGATGACCGCCTTGGCCGTCTGGAAGAAGATGGCCTGCTTGAGCTCGATCTTCTCTTCCGTGACGTTGATGAACTCGAACTTCGGAGGGCAGCCGCCATTCGACGCCGGTCCCGGCTCGTTCGGGCACTTGTCGGACGTGTCGGGAATGCCGTCCTTGTCGTTGTCCAGATCGGGACAGCCATCCTCGTCCTCGAACCCATCGAAGTCCTCGGGCTCGTTCGGGCACTTGTCTTTGGCGTCGAGGATTCCGTCCTTGTCGTTGTCGAGATCGGGACAGCCGTCGTCGTCCTCAAATCCATCCTTGTCCTCCGGTTCGTCCGGGCACTTGTCGCGAACGTCAGGAATGCCGTCGCGATCTCGATCGGCGAACGGATCGGGCATGGGCTCTCGCCGGCGTGGCGGCGCCGGCTTGGCCTTGGAGCAGGTGTGCTCGTCGGTGGACCGGCGCAAGGCTTCCTCGGCGGAGGCCTGCGCGGTTTCCAGGTGGTCCTTGGCTCGGAAGTATTCGCCCTTGCCGAACTCCTGCTCGGCGAATTCCGCGTTGGCTTCGCCGCTCGCCAATTCCCGGGGAGCACAGCGATAGGCGCCCTTGCTGCGAGCCGTCGCCAGTGTCTCGCGCACCTTGCCCACGCGAGCCGCCAAGTCCGAGCCCGCGCAACTAACCACGCCTGCCAGCGCGAGCAGGAGAAGGCAAAATTGCGTCGAACGTCTTGATTGGCTCACAACTCACCGCAAGACTGGTTCGGCCGCTGGGACTCGTCGGCGTGCTTGGCCTGCGCGGAACGTGCGAGCGCCGAGGCGCGCCGGGAACAGTCCTGGCTGCGCCGGCCCCAGTCCACCGCATTTTGGAAATAGGCGTGCCCCGCCTCCTCACGGGCCTTGTCGTAGTAGAGACTGGCCTTGGTGTACTCGTAGGGCGCGTACTGCTCCGCCTGATCGGCCCGGGCCTGATTCAAGGCAGCGGCCGCGCGCGGACTGACGTCCTTCACGTAGAGGATAGGCCCGCAACCGAGAAGGAAGAGTAGACCCAGCGCGAGCGCCCGGAACTGGCGACGGTGCGGCACGCCCTGGACGGTAGAGAAATCTTGGAAATCAGTCAAGATGCGGATGACCCGGCAGATCGATCCCGCAACCGGTTCGCGCGGCAGAGACGGTCCCTCCCCGGCGCTTCGGCGCCGGCGTCGATCGTGAGTAGTCAAGTGTCGGTGCGCGACATACAAATCGTCCATGCAGAGTCCCAATATCCTTGATTTTCGCCGCTTTTACGAGGTATTGGCATTGATCCGTTTACCAATTCAAGAAAGCACCCTGGTAGGGGCTTTCCAATTCCCACGATGGGTGCCGTCGGACAAAGACCGCCGGCACTTGCGCGACTCTCCGGAGGATCCTGTGAAACAACTCATCGCCTATCTCCTCGACCACGCGATGCTCGACTTTTCGGGCGAATTGACGATCGAGATGGTCAAGGACTTCCTCCGCGGTGACGAAGCTCCGGAATCACGTGCTCTGCTCAACAAGATCATGCAAGACGGCGGCGTCGAGGACATGCAGGTCACCCTCGCGGACTGCCTGCAAGACGCGCTGCGCACCGGGCTAACGGAAGGCGTCGTGGGCGAACAGTTGAAACTCTACGCCGAGAGCTGATCCCGACCCCCTTGTGGTCGCCCCCGCGAGACACGCAGAACGTCGGGTCCGTGGCCGTGGCCGTGGTCGTTGTCGGCCTCCTTCAGGGCCCGCACCCGCGCACACAGGAAGTTCGTACGCCACCCAGCTCATCCACCGTCACCCTGATGGCGCCATCGCGATCGGTGCGCAGGACCCCGATGCCCCGCTGGGCGTAGCGGGCGAGCGCGGCGGGGTTGGGCAGGCCGAAGCGGTTGAACCTGCCCGCGGACGCCACGGCCAAGCTTGGCGACACGGCGTCGAGAAATGGCACGCTCGAGGCGTGGCGGCTGCCGTGGTGGGGGACCTTGAGCAGGTCGGCAGCCAGGTCGAGCCCGGCCGCGCGCTGATCGAGCAACTCGGCCTCGCCTTCCTCGCCGATGTCGCCGGGGAGCAAGATGCGTTGCCCGCCAAAGGTCAGGCGAACCACCAGGGAGGCGTCGTTCGTTCCCAGCCCCGGCGGCACCCCTATGCGCCCCCCATCCAGCCTAGGGCCTAGGGCCTCGATGACCAGTCCCGCGTGGGAAAGCGCCGTCGGTTCCGGGGCCGGCACCCGCCGCTCCCGGGCGGACTCGATGAGCTTGTGATAGGCGGGATTGTGGCCATCGTCCCCGCTGGTCCACAGAGCCCCGACGGGGAAACGTTCGATGATGCGGAACAACCCGTTCATGTGATCGGGATGCGGATGCGAGAGCACGACCAGGTCAA
Organism: Pseudomonadota bacterium; assembly: GCA_017881285.1. Taxonomy (GTDB): domain Bacteria; phylum Myxococcota_A; class Polyangia; order Fen-1088; family Fen-1088; genus Fen-1118. Next base: position 2,563 of record JADGRD010000450.1, read on the forward strand.
GCTTGGTGATGCCGGCGGCGCGCAACACCGGTTCGACGATGCGCGCGCCGGTGTCGAAGCTGCCATCGTAGCGGCCACCACCGTCGACCAGCGCCGTGAACCCGCGCGGCCCCTCGATCAGCGCGGCATCTCCCTGCCCGACATCGAGGAAGGTCACGCGCAGATCGTCGCGCGTGCGGCGCATGGCCTCGCGCACGCCGATGCTTGCCACCGCGAGGGCCGCGGCCGCGGCTGCGGCCACGAGCCACCGCCGCCGGTGACGAGACGCGACGGAGAGCGCCTGCAGGAGGCAAGCAGCGGCGGCGACCAGCAGCAAGGTCTCCGGACCATTGGGAAAGCGAACCAGCAGCACCGGCGCGAATCGGCGAAACAGCTCGGCCACAAAGAGCGCGAGCTGCGAGGCGAGGCCCGCGGCAAGGAGCGGCAGCGCCCCCAGCCAAGAATGAATGAGCGCGAGCAGAGAGCCCAGGAGCCCGCACGGCAAGACAACGAGCTCGACCATGGGAACCAGCAGCAGATTGCCGAGCGGCGCGGCCGGCGTGATCTCGCCGAAGTGGTGCGCGACGATCGGCATGGTCACCAAGCACGCGGCGAGGCTGGCGGAGAGCGATCGGGAAAACCAGGGGAGAACGCGCCGCCATCCCTTGACCCGCGGCGCGGGGCCACGCGGGAGCAGCCAGCGCGCGAAGAGGCCAAGCCCGATGACCGAGGCAAACGAGAGCTGAAAGGAAACGTCGAGGATGGCGGCGGGCGAATCGACCAGCAAGAGCAAGGCCGCCGCGCCGATGCTGGCGGCCAGCGAGAGCGGCCGATTGACGACCGCGGCGCCGAGGACAACCGAGGCCATGATCGCGGATCGCACTGTGGCAATCGCCTCGCCGGTGAGGAGCGTGTAAAAGGCGGTCGCGGGCAGCGCCAGCGCCGAGGCCAGGACCTTGGGCGGAATCCGGAGCGCCCACGAGGGGAACCGGGCAGCGAGCCACTTCAGGCACTGGAAGACCAGCGCCACCACCACCGCCAGGTGCAGGCCCGAAACCGAGAGAACATGCGTGGCGCCCGCGGCGCGGAAACCGTCCTCGACCCGCGCCGGCACGTCGGTGCGCTCGCCCACGACCATGGTGCGCACGAATCCCGCCGCCGGCTCGGCCAGGCGCCGGTTGATGGCACGGCTCATGGCCTGGCGCAACTGGAAGGCCCAGCGGCGCGCGCGCGCGAGCGGGCCTGTCGGTCCCGGAAGCCGTTCCAACTCGGACGGGCCACGCACGCACGCGAGCAAGTCGATGCCCTGGCCGCGGGCGAGCAGTCGGCCGTCCAGCAGGCCGGGATTGGCGAATCCGCGCGGCACATAGAGGCGGCTTGAGAAACGCGCCCAGTCGCCCGGCGCGAGAGCAGGCACGCCATCGAGAACCGTGAGCGAGAGAGCGGCCGGAACGCGTTGCCGGTCCACGGTCCAGGCGGCAAGGCGCAGGTGAGAGCGGCGAGCCGCCGGCGAGCCCCCGCCTTCCCCGCTGCCGTTCGCGGCGACGGCCGCCGCGCCTGACTCCGCCACGTCCGAGCCGCGCACGACCTGGCCGACGATCTCGACGCTCTTGTCCTCTTCCACCGGGGCCGCGGCCGCGGCGAACGAGGCCTCCCGCCATCCCAACCCGAGCCCCGCCAGAAGGGCCAGCACGCCGAGGCCAAGGTTCCAAGCCCGCAGCCACGCCAGCGCGGTCAGCGTGGCGGAGGCGAGAGCAGCCAGGACCAGGGCCGCGAGCGGTCCGGCCAGGACGCCGCAAGCACATCCCGCGGCCAGGGC
>JADGRD010000451.1 GCA_017881285.1 Pseudomonadota bacterium
TCCACGTCCACGGCGAGCAGGCTGACCGACGCCTCCGCCGGCGCGGGTGGCGCGGGCGGCGCGTCTTCCGGCCCCGCGAACGCGCGGCAGGAGAATGCCAGGATCAGCATTCCGAGAGCATGCGGGGCGAGGGGGGTCGGCCGGAACAAGGTGGAGGTCTCAGGGTATCAGGCGGTCATGGGTTCGGGAATCGCAGCGGGTACTCGAAGGTCAGTTCGAGGCGGAAGGTGTTGGTCTGGATGGGCAGCCCCTGCTGGAGCGAGTAAGTCAGCCGGTCGCCGATCACGCGTCCGGTGAAGTAGTCGCGGAACCACGCCAGCCCTTGCGCCCGGTAGCGTTCCTGGTTCTGGAAACCGCGCAGGTAGGACAGTTCCAGGTCGAACTCGCGCGTGGCACGCGCCTGCACCTTGACCTCGACCCCATCGGCGCCGACCGTCGGCCGCAAATTCCACTTTCGTCCGGTGATCATCTGCAAGGTGTCGTCGATGTAGGGCTCGACCAGGTTCGACACGGCATCGCGCGACACCTGGCCGAGCATGTCGAGACCGCTTTGCTGATTCATCCCGAACATCTGTCCGCCGTTGCCGCTGAGATTGTCGGTGGTGCGGCCGGACAGCAGTAGCAGCATGGTTTGGTTTCGATCCATACCGTCGGTTGTCGACAGGTCGATGGTGGCCTGGTTGATGGGGCCATTGATCTTCATGAGCACGGTGTGTTCGTTACCGGAAGCATCGACGATTATGTTCTGCGCCTCCAGGTTCAGCTCGGGCGTGTCGCCCGCCGCGATCGACTTGGTGGGCACGAAGGTCACGTGGTTGACGTTGGGGGTCAGCTCGAAATCGCCACGCAGACCGATGACGTGAAAACGCCCGTCGGTGGGGCGGATCTCCCCAGAGATCGTCGGCAAGGCCAGAGTGCCGCCGATGCCGAGGTCGATGATGACGTGGATTTCCGGGGCGAGATTGTTCTGCACCACGAAGCCGTCGCCCTCGGTGCGCACGCGCAGGTTGAGCGCCAGGTGTTCGAGCAACGGCTGGCCTTCCCAGACCGGCCGCGAAACCGACTCGTTGATGCGCGGGGAGAGCACCAGATTGCGCACGTTGAAGTCCTGCAGGTAACGCCCCGAGACCAGGCGGACGTCGCCGGCCAGGGTCAGGCCGTCCGTCGGGTTGCCGGAAAGTTGCATGGATAGCGAGAGGTCGTCCACCTCGAGGCCCGCGTCGCGATAGGCGAGCCGGTTGCCCTTGAGCGGCAGATAGAGGTCGTCCCACACGAGCTCCGGCCGCAAGCTGCGAATGTGGACGCGGCCGGGACGGACGCCGCCTGCGCCGATGAGCAGCTCGCCCTCGTCATCGAAGACGACCTTCACGTCGCGCAGAAGCAGCTCGTGGCTCGACAGTTCCAGGGTGCCACTCTTGACGGCGACCTGGCGGCTGATGCCGCGCAGGCGCATCTGGATCTCACCCAGATTGATGCGCGCGGCGACCACGGGGTTGTCGAGCTTCCCGCTCACGTTGGCCGAGATGGTGGCCTTGCCCGACACGTCCGAGACCGCGGTCGGCGCGAGGGACTCGAGCACGCTGGCGCTCACCTCGCCGACCAGGCTGAGCGCGACGGTGTTGGGTGCGAACCCCGGGCCGAGGCCGACCTTGCCGCTCACCTTGAGGGCGGCGTTGTCGATGATGACGGCGAGATCGGTCAGCTCCACCGAGGATGCGGTGAGGCGTATGGTTCCGGAGGGAATGGCGACGACCTGATTGAAGGACCGCGCCTCGGCGTGCACCGGCCGGACGATGGCGATCTTGCCGCTCAGGGCGGGTTTCTTGACCGAGCCGCGGGCGTGCACCTCGAGAGCAATGCCACCGCGCAAGGACTTGAACTGGGCGCGCACGAGCGGCTGGAGCAGGTCGAGGTCGAGCTTGCCGGCGACGTCGGCGTGGATCGCCTGATCGATGACGGCGCCCTTGCCATCCTTCACTGGCCGCACCTCCGCGAACAGGGTGAATTCGCCACCCTGGGTAAGCAGGCGAGCCTGGTCGACGACCACCTTCTCGGTGTCGGTCACGATGTGCAGCGGGCTGGCGTTCTTGAGCCAGATGCGTTCCTTGGTCTTGCCGCCGCCTCGCTGCTCCATGTCGCGCGTGAGGGAGGCGTCGATTTGCGAGATGAGAACGTCGATTGCGGGCAGGTGTCCGGGCTGTATATCCATGCCGATCTGTCCCGAGAGCGTGGCGGCGATGCCCTGCTCCTTGAGATCGGGCACCACTTCCTCGACACGCAGATTCTCGAAGGCGAGCGTCGCGTGCGCGCGCGGCCCCTTGGGGCCATAGGCAGCCGTGGCGCCGAGGTGCAGCCGGTCGAAAAGCGTGCCGGCCACGGCCACGCCACCGTCCGCGGTCGGGGTGAGCGAGAGCTGGGCGTCCCCGAGCTTCATGTCGAAGGCGCGCACCGAGGTGAGGCTGATGGTGCCCTCGACCGTGGGCGCGGCGACCGTGCCGGCCACGTGCAGGTCGAGGGACAGGTTCCCGGAGACCGGCGCGTCCACCTTCGCGGCGGCGAGGATGGCCGCGATGGGCAGGTCGAGGATCTTGATGCGCCAGTCGATGGCCAGGGGCTGCTTGGTCAAGTCGGCGTGTCCCTCGATGCGGATGTCGCCGCCGGTCTTCCCGGCCACATGGCACAGCCGCACGGTCAGCGCGTCCTTGCCCGCCTCGATCTCGATGCCCTCGAGCAGCCACGACTGGCCGAGCACCACGACCGTGCTGCCGGCGGGCACGCGGAAATGCACCTTGGGATTCTTCGCCGTGCCGGTGGCGGTGAGATCGAAAGATATGCGGCCCGAGACGATGCCCGAGACGATCAACTCCTCGAGCGAGAGGCTCTTGCCGTCGAGGCGAAAATCGATGACCGGTGAGGCCAGCATGTGCGCCAGGCTTTGCTCGAAGAGCCGGGCGCTGCCGCCGCCGTCGAGCGAGCCGCCGGCCACGCCCGCGTGCAACCTATCCACGGTCAGGGTGCCGTCGCGCAGGTGAAAGCCGGTCTGGAGATCGTCGACCGCGGGAATCCCGCTCGACCCGCCGCCGATGCCGTGCACCGCGACGCGGCCCTCGGCGCTGGGACTATTCATCGCTCCCGTGACATCGACGGCGATCTCCGCGCTCTTGGCCAGCGGCCCCACCTTGAGCGAGGCCAGCACCATGGGAAGATCGGAGGCGCCAATGCGCAGGCCCACGTCGACCACCTTCTTGGCCAGCCCGATCTTGCCGCGGATATCGGCCTTGGCGCCTGGAATCGCAATGTGCAGGCCAGAGGTGCTGGCGGATTCGGCCGACGCCTGCGCCTGGCCGCTGATGCGCACCGAGCCTGGAATCGCGTTGCCCCGGAAAGAGCGCTGATAGCCCAGGTCGAGAGCGGAGAGCCGCACCGACTTCTTGTCGCCGATGTTGGCGGCGATGCTCATGTGGCCGTCGGCCTTGCCCGCGGCCAGCTTCTTGAGCCCCTTGGGCAAGTAACTGCTGGTATCGAAGTGGTCGAGGTCCATCTTGGCCGTGATGTCGTCACCGGCCATGACCAGGGCGGTGGAGAATTTGCCCCCGGTCGGCGAATGGAACGACAGCTCGTCGACCTTGACCGTCATGGTGGGCGCCGTGGTCGCGAACTCGAGGCCGGCGCGCAGCGCGAGATCCTTGACGTCGTAGGCCTCGTAACCGGCGTCGAGCTCGCTGATGGCGGCCTTGATCTTGAGGGTGTCGTAGGGATCCCACAGATCGCCGACCACCTTGGCATTGTCGCCCGCCAGGTGCAGGCCGGTGAGGTTGTGCGGCTTGGCCACCGCGGTGAGCGCGTCGGCCGCGTGCGCGAACTCGGCGTGGATCTTGATTCCACCCACGGAGTCGGCGCCGTAGATGCCGGTGAAGAAGCCCTTGCCGCTCAGATCGCTACGGCCGGTCTTGGCCACCCGCAAATCGAGGAAGATGTCGTCCGACCATTCACGAGTCGTGGCCACGCGGTCGACCAGCACGCTGTCGAAGGGCAGGGTCTCGCTGATAACCTTGAGGTAGCCACCCTGGCGCGCCTCCAGGTGCGTCACGTCGAAGCCCACGAACCCATCACCGTCGACGAGCAGCGAAGCCGGGGCGTGGATATCGCGCAGGTCGAGCCCCCACGAACCAGGGAAATCGAAGATGGCGCGAAACCCGTCGAGATTGGCGTTCACGATCTGAAAGACGAAGCCTTTCTCTTTCTTTGCCCCTGGCGGTTTGGGCGGAGGCGGTGGGGGCGGGTTCCTGGGGTCGAGCGCGGCGAGGAACCCGATGCCCTTGAGCTTGACCATCTTGCTGAAAGTCCAGATCGATTTCG
>JADGRD010000452.1 GCA_017881285.1 Pseudomonadota bacterium
CCTTGAGCGCCTTCGTTCTCGGTTTGCGTGACCACCTCGCAGCGCTGGTGCCCCCGCGCGGTCATCCTGCCGTGGGCAAAGGCCATCAGCGCCTTGCCGATCCCACGGCCGCGCGCCACCGGCGCAATGCCGACCAGGCCGATTGCACAGCATTCCGGGCGTGCCCGGTAGGTGAGCAGGCCGACCGGGATCTCGTCCAACCGGGCGACCAGGGTTTCATCGGCCAGCTCCCCGAGGATCGAGCGCCTCGTCCAGATGGTGTAGAGCGCATCGCACTTTTCGGCAGGCAGACGGGTGTCGGCCCGGAAGCGCGAAAGCCAACCGGCGCCCACGCCCAACGCCAGGACGGAAGGGTCATCCGCGGGGCCCGCGAAGACTTCGAGCGACAGTCCTGGGCACGGCGCGGGCGCTTCCGCGCGCGGAGGCGGGAGCGGCCCGGAAAAGCGAACGTAGCCGGCCACGCGCCGCCCGCCATGCCTATGCAGCAGGTCTTCATCGACGGTGAACGCCTGCTCGTGCAGGAAGTACACGAGCCGGGCGCCCGCCGACTTGGCCTGGTCGATGGCCTCGGCCAGCGCATGGGCGTCCCGCGGGTCGCCGACAATCCGGCCGACCGGCATGCCGTAATGGGCGGTATCCCACGGCAGGTGTTGATAGTACGGCCGGGCGGTGCGGGGTGTCTCTGGCATCGTCACGCCAACTCGCGCAGGAAGCGCGTGATGCCCTCGATGACTTCGCCCTGCTCGTCGGCGGAAAGCTCGAAGTAGAAGGGCAGCCGCAACAGCCGGAGGCTCACGTCGACCGTCACGGGCAGCTCGCGGCGCGCGCAGCCGAGCTTCTCGCCCAGGGGCGAGCTGTGCAAGGGCACGTAGTGAAACACCGAGAGAATGCCCGCCGCCTTCAGATGCGCCATCAGACGATCGCGAAGGTCAGGCGTGGGCAAGAGGATGTAGAACATGTGGAAGTTCGTCTGGCACTCGGCGGGAATGCGCGGCAGGCGCAAGAGACCGGCGGCTTCGAGGGGCGAGAGCGCCTCGCGGTAGCGCTGGAAGATGGCCTGGCGGCGGCTGGTGATGAGCTCCAGATGCTCGAGCTGGGCCCAGAGGAACGCGGCGCTGATCTCGCTCGGCACGTAGGACGAGCCGATGTCGACCCAGGTGTACTTGTCGATCTCGCCACGGAAGTACTGCTGGCGGTTGGTCCCCTTGTCCCTGATGATTTCCGCCCGGCGAACGCAGGCGGCGTCGTTCACGCAGAGCGCGCCGCCCTCCCCACAGATGAAATTCTTGGTCTCGTGAAAACTGTAGGCGCCGAAATGCCCCAGGCTGCCGAGCGCGCGGCCCTTGTAGTAGGCGTGGACGCCCTGGGCCGCATCCTCGACGACGCGCAGGCCATGCGCGGCCGCGATGGCCAGGATGGTATCCATCTCGCACGCCACGCCGGCGTAGTGAACGGGAACGATCATCTTGCTGCGCGGACTAAGCGCCTCCTCGATCTTGGTTTCGTCGAGATTGAGCGTGTCGGGGCGTATGTCGACGAAGACCGGGCGGGCGCCCGTGCGCACCACCGCGCTCGCGGTCGAGACGAAGGTGTAGGAGGGCATGATGACCTCGTCTCCGGGGCCGAGATCACAGAGGAGCGCGGCCATCTCGAGCGCCGCCGTGCAAGACGGCGTCAGCAGCGCGCGCGGCACCGCGAAGCGCTCTTCGAGAAACCGGCTGCAAAGCTTGGTGTAGGCGCCGTCGGCCGCGATCTGGCCGTTGGCGACGGCCTTCGCGATGTAGAAGAGCTCCTTGCCGACGATGAAGGGCCGGTTGAAGGGAATGCGTATGGTCACGGGAGTGTCCTGGAATGAGGCGCCGACGCGAAATGCGCCCGTGTGGCTCATCGCGGCGATAGTATCACACAGGGCGCGGTCCACCCCAGCCCGCCCGTGCGAAACCCGTGCGATCCGAAACCAACCCCGGGGCCGCGGCGATCACGGGTTGGCAGTGGCTGTCCCGGTGGCATAGAGCCTTTTCGCTTGCTGCGGTGAGCTTCGTCCTGTTTCATGCGGAGAACGATGCTCGACTTTGAATTCGCGAAGCAGTTTCTCAAGCGAGTGCCTCTGATCCCCCGTGCGCATGGGCTAGCGAGGTACGCGCGGTTTCGCTTCGACGTCGCAAAGGCGAACTGGGTGGAGGCCCGATTGGGAGAGGCCGAGGATGGGCTGCCGGTGCCTTCTCCGGAGCTCCGCTACCGCGTCCACGGGGCGCTCGATCGCGCTAGTTTCTTCACGATTGGTCGGAGGTGCCGCCGTGATATCGAGGGACTCCTAGCCTCCGTAGGCCAGGACATGGGGCGCTTCGAACACGTCCTCGATTTCGGTTGCGGCTGCGGCAGGGTCTTGCGTTTCTTCCGTGACGAACGTGGCATGGGTCGTCTCACGGGGACCGACATCGACGCGGAGGCCATTGCGTGGTGTCGCGAGAACCTGAAGAGTGCTACGTGGGATGTAAACCAGGATCTCCCACCAACGCGCTATGCGGATGCTTCCTTTGATTTCATCTACGTTATCTCGGTATTCACTCACCTCGACGAGTCTTTTCAGTTCGCCTGGCTCGAAGAGTTGAGACGGATCCTCAAGCCTGGCGGGTGGGCGATCCTAACGGTCCACGGAAAGTCCCTCCACGGAGCCCTCAAGGAAGACGAAAGAAAAGTCCTCGACCAGAAGGGCTTTCTGTACAAAGTGGACCAAACCGGAAGGCTCAAGTTGGATGGCCTCCCAGACTACTATCAGACGGCGTATCACACCCAGGACTACGTGAACCAGCAATGGTCACGATTCTTCGAAGTCGTGCGGCAAGTAGATCGCGGGATCTGCTCGAACCAGGATGCCGTCATCCTTCAGAAGAAGTGACGGATCGCTACCAGCCCGAGCGCGTCTTGAGCTCGGCGGTGAGCAGCGTGGCCATCTTGGCGTTGGTGGCGGGGCTGGGGTCCCAATCGTAACAGCATGCTGGCAGCCTCAGTTCGCCTGCAAGCGATAGACGGAAAAGCCCTCGTCGCCGACCATTCCGGGACGACTGGTGAAGAGCAAGGTACGCGTGGTTCCAGCCGGCGGATCGGGAAGCCCATAGATGCAAACAATCAGCACCGGGATTTTCCGTTCTCGCGAGACCGCAACGGCACGATCCATCAGATCGTTCGTCGAGAACGGCCGATGGCGGTTGTGGAAGACCACGGTTTGGTTGATTTCCTCGGTTTCGGCGGCGATGAATGGCCGACGGAGATAACCGGCGACGGTCACGGCAAAGTAGTCGGGTCCGGCGATGATCGGGAGATCCTGCAATCCCTCTCGGCGGATGAAGGCCGCGGTTTCACGGCCACCTGAGAACACTTCGCGGGTTTCCAGAACGGTGGCAACCACGAAGCTTTCCGCCTGAAGCGCAAGCAGGCCGACGAGCACCGACGTGGAAAGCCAATGCGAGCGCCTGGGGAATTGGGTGCGCACAAGCCAGCACCCAGCGACGAAGAACATGAAGAAATGCCCCCAATGGCGGGGTGAGCCCTCGAACCGGGCCTGCTGGAACGCCAGCATCGTGACGATGGCGCCAAGGTAGACCAGCATGAACCGCCACGACCGCCAAAGCGCGACGGTCGCGAGAAACAAGAGGCCGCCACCCACGTAGTTGGTCCAAGCCGACTTGCTTTTCCACAGAGTGGAGCACCCATCCCAGAAATCGTGCATCGCGAACTTGCGCCAGGGAAGAAAGCCGGCGGTGAGCCGGTACAGCATGTCCGGCAACGCGGCGAGGGTGAGGGAGTCGAAGTTGAAGGCAGGAGAAAACGGATTCGGCTCAGGCGGTTCGATGGTGAGGACGCAGAACAACATCGCGGCCGAGGTGATGGCGAGGGTAACGAGGATGCGCGGCGAGGCGGAAAAGGTGAGCTCCGCCGGAACCGATCCCGTGCGCGTACTCGAGATCCCGATCTGGTCGAGGACGAAGAACGTGAGCAGGAAGATGCTCATGATCAGGCCGTAGACACTGGTGAGAGACAACAGGCCAAGCGCGACGGCCAGTGCGACATAGCGGGTTCGATACGGGTGGTAGAGCGCGCAGAACAGGCACACGAGGAGCCAACCGAGTACGTAGTTGCGTGCCATCACGACGTACTCGTAGCCGAAGTAGTAGGTGAAGAGCAGCGGCACCTTGAGGTAGCGCGGGAATGGCGCGAAACGCGCCACCAGGACTGCGGCCGCCGTGGCCACGGCGATGGTCGCGGCCTGAATGCCCCAGACCGATTCCACGAACCGTGACCAGACATGCAGATACCAGAACCAAAGCGGAGGATGCCCTTCGTGGATTCGGTC
>JADGRD010000453.1 GCA_017881285.1 Pseudomonadota bacterium
GGCAGGGTCAGCACCAGCGTGTCCACACCGTGATGGAACGTCTGGTTGCCTGCAACCAAGATCGGAGTCGCGCAAGTTGCCGCGAAGAACCTGCAATCCGCGGTGCAAGTGTCCTTGTCGAGTTCCACGTACGAGCCCTCACTGGTCACCTGCAGCGCATCTCCGGTTTCGGCAACACTGCAGCTCGTGGCTATGTCTCGGGAGCAAGAGCCAGAAAGACACCCCTTAAACGCGACAACCACGTTGAAGGAGGAGTCGGCGGCATAAGAGTACGATTGCACGGCAGCAGACGCCGGGTCGCCGTGTACACCGGCAGGGTAAACGCACACCTTGCCTTCATTCTGGTAGTGATGAGGAATCTCCGCGGTGCAAGCGGCGACCGCCATGGCGGCAAGCCCGCACAAAACGACAGATGGCAGGAAACATGCGTCTCCACGCGCTCGCCTGGAAGACTTGAGCGCCCTCTTTTCGCTGCCGTATCGCATTCTAAGACCCTCCTACCACGCATTCTACGTCAACTCGCTCCCAAGGTGACTGCGACTGTCGAACGGTTTGCCGTTCAGCGGTCTGGGCGCCGCCAAGCCGGCGCCTCGATTCTACGCCGATGCCTTTGCGGCGACCAGATCCGCTGCAACGGCTTGTTCGACGGCACGCCTACCCCGGGTCGAACTCGACATCAACCAGAAAGGCGGCAACCCCACCGTCGACGACCAGGAAGCGAACTGTGAAGTGTATCCCGTCGCCATCGATAGATGCCTCGATCCATGTGCCAGTTCTCGATATCCTCGCTGCGAGGCCGTCCAACGCCTTGAACACAGTGCTCGGAGCATCCGCCTCGCCGAATATCCCTCCCCGCGTTAGCTCCATGAGGATCTCTTCACTCTTCAGAACGCAGGTCACCCACGACGCAACATCTTTCTGCGCGACGACCGTACGCTCACAGGTCTTTATCTTGGCCGTCGTCGCGTAGGTAAATGGCAGCGACATGCTCTTGAGGAGAGTCTCCGTGTCTCCTTTTGCGACCGCGCGTAGCCACTTTCTCGCCACTGCTACCGCAGCGCGATCGGTCTTCGCTTGTACGACCGCCAGCGGAATGGCTACCCCGATGACGCTTGCAAGCAGACGCACCATGTTCGCTCTCCTTGTGTCCGTCGAACTAGTATTATGCAACTCTAGACCCCCGGTCCCGGTCAGTCTATCGCCCTAAGACGAGCGCTGAGATCTCCTGAGAATTCCAGCAGTTGCCCCCGATGGGGACCGGAAAGCCGGGATTAGGCTGCAGGGCTGGTTGCAGCCACCGTGCCACTTCCCGCTCGCTGGCGCTGGTCCTTCTCACATGTCGAAGGGACTCCGCACGCCCCGACCGCCCCGGTTCAGGACATGGGTGCATCATGGTCGTGCTGACGTCTGGGTGGCCGAGCAGTTTGTCTCCCCCTAGTTCCGCCCGTCAGAAGAGCGGGCAGGTTTGTGGGACCAGGACTTCGGTCGGTAAGACCAGTGGAAGGGACGGGCATGCTGGTTGCGCCAGATGAGGTAGGCGTAGATCCCATCCTGTAGGGCCTCGACCGAAGTCCAAGACCCGCGCGTCAGGACTTGTCGTTGGACCTGACCGAATACGGGCTCGATCTGATTGAGCCACGATGCGTGCTTGGGCGTGAAGTGCCGTGTCCAGCGCGGATGGTCCTCAAACCAGTCGTTGACTCGTCGGTGTCATGGTCGGACAGGTTGTCCATCACGATATGCCCACTTCCGTCGGGATAGCAGGTGTCGACCACGTCGAGCAGGTCGACGAAGGCGTCGCCACCACGCTTGTCGGCGATGAAGCCGAACATCTTGCCTTCGCGGACATCGTACGCGCCCATGAGACAGAGTGTCCCGTGCCGGATGTACTCGAACTCGCGACGGATCGGTTGGCCGGGTTCCATGGCGATGTCGGGATTCAGTCGCTCCAGCGCCTGCATGCCGGTCTTCTCGTCGAGACAGATGATGTGCTCATCGAGCGGTGTCTCGTAGTAGACGCGGAGTACATCGTCGCGCTTTTCGCGAAACTTCTCGTCGTGCGAGGTCAACCACATCTTCTGCTTGTGCGGCTGAAGCATGGCACTGCGCAGAATGCGGCCGACTGTCGAGTCGCTCACCTTGAAGTGTTGGCCGACCGGGAAACGGTGGCATCGCTTGGGCCACGTGCGGAACATCTGGCGGTGGCTGGTGCCCCTGTCCGGCCGTGGCCGATAGGCGTATGATCGCGGCAGGAGGCCTCCATGAAGCATTCTCTCGTTGTCGGCGCGACAGGGTTGATGCTGGTATTCGGCTGCTCAAGTGGCAAGTCCACAGGAGGGGGAACCGGGGGCGTACCGTCCGGCGGCGGCGTCATCGGTACCGGCGGCACGGTTTCGACCGGGGGACTCGTGGGCACCGGTGGCTCCACCAACAGCCCTGGCGGTGGTCCTGGCAGCGGTGGCATCGGCACCGGCGGGATCCGTGGTACTGGCGGCATCGTGGGCACCGGTGGCTCCACCAACAGCCTCGGCGGTGGTCCTGGTAGCGGCGGCATCGGCACCGGCGGGATCGTTGGTACTGGCGGCATCGGTGGCACCGCCGGCATTCGTGGTACTGGTGGCAACGTCACCGGCGGCGTGCGTGGCACCGGCGGCGTCCCTGGCACCGGCGGCCTCCCTGGCACCGGCGGCGTTTCTGCCGCGGGAGGCTCGACCACCACGCAGGTTCCCGGGGTCACGTTGTTCCCGGCCAGCGCACCCTGGTATCAGGACGTCACCGGCGCCACCCTCGACGCGCAATCGGCGGCAGTGATTGCGGGCCTGTCGGCCAAGGGCGGTTGGGGTGCCGGCAGCTTCCGCATCGACTTCTCCATCGAGGTGCTGAAGGCCGACGCCAGCGTGACCCCACGCGCATTCACCAAGTCGGGCGACTTCTACGATCCCGACTGTGACTTCGTGCCCATGCCCGTGCCCCCCACGGGACGCCTGGAAGGCGAGACCAACTACGCTTGCGCCTCCGACGGCGACTGCCATCTGCTGGTCATCCAGGGGACGAAGCTGTTCGAGATGTGGCGGGCCAACATCACCGGCGGTACCGCCACCGGAACGCCCTTTGACGGAGGGTGCTTGGCGGTTTGGGATCTCACGCGCGACTACTGGAAGCCGGCTGCGCCCCCGGCGCCCTTCGCGCGCGGGGACCAGTGCACCAGCGCCGATGCCGCCGGCTATCCCATCAGCGCCCTGCTCTTTTCCGCCGACGAGGTTGCGTCGGGCAGCCTGAACCACGCGATTCGCTTCATCCTGCCCAATGACCGCATCACCAAGGGCGCCTACGTTCATCCCGCCACCCATTCGGGGGCGGGCAAGGGCACGCCCAGCAACGACACCGTCCCCTACGGCGCGCGCCTCCGCCTGAAATCGACCTTCAACTTGGCGGGCCTGCCCAACGAGGGTGCCCGCACGGTCGCCAAGGCTCTCCAGCGCTACGGCATGTTCCTCGCCGACGGCGGCAACATCGCGCTGACTGCCCAGGCCGATACCTACACCACTGCCAAATGGAGCGGACTGCTCGGGTCGAGCGATCTATCAACCGTCAAGGTGACGGATTTCGAAATGATCGACGGAGGCACCCGCATCCCCCTGACCCTCGACTGCGTGCGCACGCCGCTGTAGGCCGGGGTTGGCGCTCTAGCAACTGGCCAGGGCCGCGCACGGGGACGAGCTCCCCACGTCGGTCAAGGTCGGGCAAGCGGGAAGCGAATTCACACAGGCTTCCATCTGCGCGACGGTGGCCTGGCAACTCGGCGTGGAGGTCGGGCTGGGCGAGTCGGCCACGCACGCCGCCTGATCGGCGTACGAGAACAATGGGGAACTGCAACTCGAGCGCGTGCCATACCCGCCGAACTTCGCCATGCTCCAGTCACACAGCTTCCCCTTTTCCGCGCTCGTGAGGCTGACCAGCTGTTTCGACCCCGAAACCCCGGAGGCCGAGCTCCCGCCTCCGCCGGAGTCACACGCCCCAACATTCACGGCGAGCGCGAGCAAGCTAGCAACGACAAGAATCTTTCGCATGTCTTCTCTCCCTTGGAAAGGAAGTGTGACAGTCAACCACTGCGCGCTCTAGAGCGCTCACGCCGACATGCACCTCACGCTGGACATTGGTCCGGTATAGGGCGTGCATTGCCCCGTGCCCCCGTCCACAGCGCACACGTTGGCGGGAAGGCATGCGCAACTCGGCTGCCCAGCGCAGGCCGCGGGAATGTCGAGGCAATACGGCGAAGGTGGCACGCAAGGCGGCGGATCGCAGCCTGGCCCCATCAGCGGTGAAAGCGGGGCCAAGGGACAATAC
>JADGRD010000454.1 GCA_017881285.1 Pseudomonadota bacterium
CAATGCTGACCAGGCCCGACGGCAGGGACAAGGTGCCCTGAAGTGAGGGGCGCCGTGCGACGAAGATGCCGTGACCCAACCACAACGATGCGACCAGCGCCGTCGCCACCGCGGGCCAGAGGGCGGCGGTCGTTGCCCAGGAAGCGCCCGAGAGGAGAAGCGCCACGCTGGCCGCAACCAGAGATCCTCGCGGTAGCGGGGACGGTTCGCCGGGCAGCAGGACGAAGATCGCAAATACGAGGATGGTCACGAGCCAAGCCCAGGTGCGCCCGACGGATTTGTCCACGGAACGCCGCTGCTGGTGGTAGGCCCTGAAATACGCGTCGGCCTTGGCCAGAGCGCTGTCCACGCCCCGTTGGGAGGCAATGCGCTCGAGATCGGGCGTTCCGTCGAGCAGCGCCCGGGGAACGTTGCCATACTTCCGTTGATAGCCGTGCAAATAGGCCTGCGCCTGGTCGAGGTTGGCACGCATCATGGCGAGCATGGTTTCGGGGGACGCTGCGAGCACCTCGTGGGCCACGCGTCCCTCCCCGAAGGGCGGCATGGGCAGCCCCAGGAGAGCTGCGAGCGTGGCCGGGAGATCGGCCTGGTTGAGCAGGGGCCCGGGACCCATCTTGATGCCGGGGCCTTGCAACAGGTACGGAGTCTTGCGCGCCGTCGGCTCGTCGCCGCCGTGCTGTCCCGAGTCCGACATGCCGTGGTCGGAGGTGACGAGGATGGTGGCTCCCGAAGCCACCAGGCCGCTGAGAAGCTCGTCCAGTTTGGGGTCCAGCCACCGTGTGTAGTCCTGGTAGTCCGGGGACGTCACTCGATGGCGGTGGCTCGCGTGGTCGGGCCCGATGAAATGGACGACGAGCAGATCGAACCGGGCTCCCGCGGCCAGCATGTCGCGTAGATCGTCCATGAGGGATTGGTCGGGCGCATGGACGGGGTCTCTGTAGTAGTTCCAGGGACCGAGACGCGTGTCCACGTGACGATCGATGTCGGTCGTGAAGATCCTCTTCCAAACGTGGTCGCCGTACAGAACCGTGCGCAGACCGCTCCGCTTGGCCATGGTGAAGAGACTGGTGACTGTCGAAGAACGAGGCGTCCAGTTGTGGAGTATCTCCAGGAAATCGGAGGACACTCCGGCCCCGAGCATGCGCCCCCCGGGCACGGTCATGGTGATCTCCCCGGAGCGTGCGATGCCCCAAGCCGACTGTTGGCGCCGCTCCGAGAGCGCGCGCATGTAGTCGGGGTTGAAGGCCTCCATGGGACGAAGCCCATCGAGAAGCACCAAGGCCACCCGCGTGGTCAGGGCCGGCCAGGTCGCGGGTGGCGGCGGGGGGAGATCCACCACGCGCGTCGTGAAGTAGGTGTCGAAGATCGAGCGTCCCAGGCCGAGCACGACGGCCGCGCCCAACAGCAGGAGCGGAAGCCCCCGCACGGGCCGTCGAGGCGGGCTGACTGGATCTGTGGGGACGGACGCCTGCACTTGTCGAAGCTACATCAAGGCGTCCGAAAATGCCCTGGCACCTTCTCTTCGAGGTGGGTGAGCAGCCCGCCCAGACGGCCGGGGATTGCGAGGTAGCGGAGGGCGTTGCCACCGAGCAGCTTGCCGAGACGAGGCTCGCGCCAGCCCCGCCGCCAGAGGAGCTCCGTCAGGCGCGGCAGATCGCCGGCGTCGCGCAGCCCGCGGGGCAGCGTCATGAAGCCGTCGAAGTCCGAGCCGAGCGCGACGCAGTCCTCGCCGCCCACGCGGGCCACGTGCTCGATGTGGTCGACGACGCGTTCGAGCGTGCAGCAGCGGCCGCCCAGGTAGGCCGTGACGAAGATGACCCCGACGATGCCGCCCCGCTCGCCGATGGCCCTGAGCTGATCGTCGTCGAGGTTGCGGGGGTGCGGGTGGACAGAGGCTGCGCCGGAGTGGGACGAGAACGGCCCCGTGCGCGAAGCCGCCAGGATGTCCCAGAACGTGCGCTTGCTGGCATGGGCGACGTCGAGCAGGATGCCGGCGTCGTTACAGGCGCGCACGAGCACGCGCCCGAGCTCCGTGAGCCCCGAGTCGCGCTGCGCGGGGGTCCGGCAGGACGCACCCGCCCGGCTTTTGCGGTCCCAGAGCGGCCCCAAGAAGGCCACGCCCGCCTCGGCCAGCCGGGCCACCCCGGCCTCGGGGTCGTGGTCGATCGCGTAGCTCCCCTCCACGCCGAGGAAGAGCGCGATACGGCCGGCGGCCCGCGCCGCCCGGATGTCGTCCGCGCTGCGCGCGAGCACGAGGTTCTCCGGGTAATCCGCGGCGAGCCGCCGGGCTCGCGCTAGCTGCCGCCAGAAGCGCCGCTCGCGACCCCAGCGAAAGCCGGCGAACATGATGCACCCGAGCGCGTCGATGCCGCCCCGGCGAATGCGCGGCAGATCCAGATCGAGCCGCAGCGGGTTCCAGAACGCGGCCGGTCCGTGCGCGCGCCCGAAGTCGTAGGGCAGGTGCGTGAGCTTGGTGAGGAGATCGTTGTGCAGATCGACGACGATCGCCGCCGCGTGGGCCGCCGCAGCTTCCGCGCTCACCTGGATGGGAAAACCGCGCACCGTGATTCGTCCTCCTGGCCGCCGCAAAGGTCAGGGCGTGTGGAACGGATGCTGGCACTCGGCCGGCGTCGTGTCCTCGGGCAGCACATCGCATCCCAGGCTGTCCGGTTACCACCAGCTATGTCAACTGCAGAGACCTACACGTCAATCCCCTCCAAGCTGTCCCTGACGGCACACCAACCTTCGGGTCGCGTTTCGCCTAGCTCGCTTTGGCCAGCGCCGTCACGGCCACCAAGTACCAGGCAGCGTGGGGCAGCCATTGCTCGACGGTGCGCCAGTCGTCGGCGCAACTGCCGCTGCTCGTCGCGGGCCACGCGATGCCGGTGCCGTCGTCGTCGCTGCCGGTGATGCCGTTCGAGATGCCGCCGACCAGTGTGCCCGCTTGCGCTTTCGAGGCACAGTACGGGAGCGGGTTGTTCTTGCCGAAGCCGCGCAAAAACGAGACGTCGTAGGGATTGGCGCCGAGGATCCAATCCACTTGCCAGCCCGCGAAGCGTAGTAGGTCAAGGTAGGCGTCGCCACGCGTGCCGAGTGCCTCCGCGCCGAGCACGGCCGCGACGGCCAGCGACCCCAGGCGCGCATTCTCGCCCTGCCACCAGTACTGCGTCTCGTTCTGGTGGGGCATGAAGAAGGTCACGGTGCCGGGCGCCGTGTGCTGCCGGGCGAGGCCGAAGGGATTGGCTGGCGCCAGCGTAATCCGCCTTAGATAGTCGAGGTGCTTCTGCATCGCCTGGCGCGCGGCGCTCGCGCTCTTGCCGTCGGTTTCCACCCCGACGTAGCGCGCGAGCGCGACGATGGGCAGGCCCGCGTCGGAGGCGTGCCAAAAGGGACGCGTCGCCCCGTCGGCGATGAAGTAGCCGTCGGCCGAGAGGCGGGCGACGAGCGACGTCGCCCGCGCCCGCGCCGCCATCAGGTAGGTCGAGCTCTGCGTCGTCGCGTAGAGCTCGCTCGCCGCGAGCAAGGCCGTGTAGTCGTCGATGACGTTCTCCTTGCCGTCGTCGGCGTAGGTGGCGCCGTTCACGTTCAAGTAAGCAAAGGCCTGCTCGGCCCCGGCCAGGTACTGCGCGCTGGGGAAGGTCCCGTCCACCTTCCAGCGGGCGATGCGCGCGAGCGCGGCAATGCTCATACCGCCGCCTTCGCGCAACGCCGATGGGTAATCAGCCGTCGCGGCCCCGGATTCACCGACGATCGCGCAGATTTCGCGCGCCCCCGCGTCGCCCGACCAGTGATCGAAGACGGTGGTGTAGAAGTAGCCGGCCGGGTCGAGCACGCGCAGCAAATAGTCGGCTCCCCACAACGCTTCCTGTTGCGTCGCCTGGGCGCGGCCGCTCGCCAGGAGGGCCGCCGGGTTGCGGTCGAACACCCAGGCCAACGCCCACGCGACGAGCGGGATCTGCTGCGGATTCATGAAGTTGGCGTAGCTCAGGTGGGTCAGGTACTTCGAGATGTCGCCGGAGGCGTCGTACCAGCCGCCCCGCGCGTCCACGCGCTTGTCGCTGCCGTTCAAGGAGATGCTGGCGTCCGCCGCCCAGACGTCGTCGTCATCGGCGCGCGAGGCCTTGAAATAGTCCAGCACCGTCGGGAACGTCGAGCGGAAGAGATGATCGTCGCTGATCTCGAATGCGGCGGAGACGGCGGTGCCAATCTGCAGGCGGTAGCTCCCCGCCCGCGTGAGCCCGGTGAAGTCGACCGAGTAGAACGACTTGCTGCTGCCCCACTCCACGAAGGCCAGGCTCGTGAGGTCGCCGCACCAGTAGGCCGCGCCGTCCGCACCGACGATGGCAT
>JADGRD010000455.1 GCA_017881285.1 Pseudomonadota bacterium
GCATCGGCGGCAAGGCGCGCGCACAGGCGGTGAACCAGGAGATCGCCCACTCGGTCGACGTCATGCTCGGCAACGAGGAGGACTTCACCGGCTGCCTCGGCCTCGCCGTCGAGGGCGCGGACGAGGATCTGCTGCACATCGATGTGGCCGCGTTCAAGAAGATGATCGCCGCCGCGGTCGCCGCCTACCCGAACTTCAAGGTCGTGGCCACCACCCTGCGCGCGGCCAAGACCGCCACGCGCAACGACTGGGGCGCCATCTGCTGGACGAACGGCATGTTCTTCGAAAGCCGCAAGTATGCCGACCTCGAGATCCTCGACCGGGTGGGCGGCGGCGACAGCTTCGCGAGCGGCCTCATCTACGGCTTTCTGAGCGGCGGCGGGGCGCAGCGGGCGGTGGATCTCGGCGCGGCCCACGGCGCGCTGGCCATGACCACCCCGGGGGATACCTCGATGGCCACGCTGGCCGAGGTCGAGAAGCTCGCTAGAGGTGGTGGTGCGCGCGTGCAGCGGTGATCCGGAGAGGGCACAGAGGGGGCAGAGGGCGCAGAGAGAAGCAGGGTTCGGATCTCCATTCCCCTCGCCCCGCGCAGCGGGGAGAGGGTGCCCCGCGGAGCGGGGCGGGTGAGGGGCCGCCGAGGGGCTGTCGCCTTTGTCTCTCGGATGCGTGTGAGCCGGCGGGGGCGAGCCAGCGGCGTGCGCTCGTGCACTGCCGCGACTGCGGGCTGGTGTTCGTGCCCGCGGCGCACTGGCTGACCGTCGACGACGAGCGAGCACGCTACGCGCACCACGACAACACGGCGACGAACGTCGCGTACGTGAGGTTTCTCGGCCAGGTCGCCGACGTGGTGGCAGGTCTGGCGGGCTCGGGGGCGCGGATCCTGGACTTTGGCAGCGGCGAGAATCAGGTGCTCGCGCGGTTGCTGCGGGACCGAGGGTACGAATGCATTGCGTACGATCCGCTGTATGGCATGGGCGGCGATGCCTTGCAGGATCGCTACGACGCCATCGTCCTGTGCGAGGTCATCGAGCACCTGCGCGACTTGCGCGCCGAGCTCGCCCGGCTGGCCGAGTGCTTGCGGCCGGCCGGCAGCATCGTGGTGCGCACGCAGTGCTATCCATCGCTCGCCGAGCTTCCAACGTGGTGGTATGCGCGCGACGCGGCCCACATCAACTTCTTGGCTCCGGCGGCCCTGGAAGTGGCTGCTTCGCTGTGCGACCGGGTGTGCCAGCGCACGAGTGAGCCGGACATCTTCGTCTGGCGTCCGCGCGGATAACCGGACGCCGGCCGAAGCTCGGCCAGCCTGCGAGCGGATTTCGGCCGACCGGGCCTGGTCCGGGGCAGAAGTCCGCGAAAAGGGCCGAGCGGAAGCTTGGCACCGTTCTCGCTTTGTCTGGCCTCGTGCTCACGCAGGTGCTTTCCGCGACCGTTGTCGGCATCGACGCCGCCCCCATCCACGTCGAGGTGGACGTGGCCAATGGATTGCCCGGCTGTCACATCGTGGGCCTGCCCGACGCCGGCGTGAAGGAGGGCCGCGTGCGAATCCGCGGCGCCATCGAGAACAGCGGTTTCAAGTACCCCCTTCGCCGCATCACCGTTAACCTCGCGCCCGCGGACCTGCGCAAGGACGGCGCCGCCTTCGACGTGCCCATCGCTATCGGCATCCTGACCGCGGCCGGGGCCATCCCGCCCGAGGTGCACGACAACTCGATCTTCGTGGGTGAGTTGGCCCTCGACGGCCGGGTGCGGCCGGTGCGCGGCGTGCTGCCCATGGCCGCCTACGCCCGGGCGCGCGCCATCACGCGCCTCTTCGTCCCGCGCGAAAACGCGCCCGAGGCCGCCGTGGTCGGCGGCGACTGCGCCATCGTCCCCGTCGGGCACCTGGGCGAGGTCGTCGAAGCCCTGCAGAACCAAGGCACGCGGTTCGAGCCGGTGGCCCCGCCGACGTTTCTCCCTTCGACCAGCGCGGATCTGGCCGACATACGCGGGCAGGAAGTCGCCCGCCGGGCGCTCGAAATCGCGGCGGCCGGCGGTCACAACATCTTGTTCGTGGGCCCACCGGGCTCGGGCAAGACCATGCTCGCGCGGCGTCTGCCGGGAATTCTGCCGGCCCTCTCCTTCGACGAATCTCTGGAAACCACCATGGTGTATTCCGTGGCCGGGCTCCTCGCGGGACGCTCGCTCATCACCGAGCGCCCCTTCCGCGCGCCCCACCACACGGTCAGCGTGGCGGGGCTAGCCGGGGGCGGGCCCGCGGTACGGCCCGGCGAGATCTCGCTCGCCCACAACGGCGTGCTCTTTCTCGACGAGCTGCTCGAATTCGGCCGCCCCGCGCTGGAGGCGCTCCGGCAGCCGCTCGAGGAGCGCGAGATCGCGGTGGTGCGGGCCCGGCGCACGGTGCTCTTTCCGGCCGATTTCATGCTGGTGGCGGCCCTCAATCCCTGCCCGTGCGGACACTTCGGCAATCGCCTGCGCACCTGCACTTGCTCGCAAGCGGCGATCGACGCCTACCGGGCCAAGCTGTCGGGTCCGCTCCTCGATCGCATCGACATGCACGTCGAGGTGCCGGCCCTCAACTACCGCGATCTCGCCTACGGCGAACCGGGCGAGAACACCACGGCGGTACGCGCCCGGGTGGAGACCGCGCGCGAACGCCAGCACCAGCGCGGCCCGCGCAGCAATGCCCGCCTGACGAGCGCCGAGCTGGGTGCCGCCGCCGCCCTCGACGGCGACGGGCACCGCATCCTCGAACGCGCCGTCACCCGCCTGGCCCTCTCGGCGCGCGCTATCGAGCGCGTCCGCCGCCTGGCCCGCACCATCGCCGACATGGAGGCCTCCACGGACGTTCGTGCTCCGCACGTGGCTGAGGCGTTGCAGTACCGGTTTCTGGATAGGGAGGGGGCGTAGATGGGGAGGCCTGAGAGCACAGAGGGGGAGGAGGGCACGGAGATGCGGATGAACGAGATCTCTGGAGCAATCATCGGGGCGGCCATCGAAGTGCACGGGGCGCTGGGACCGGGGCTGCTGGAATCTGCCTACCAGTCTTGTCTGGAACGGGAGTTGATCGAGCGAGGCCATCACGTGGAGCGGCAGAGGGCCTTCCCGGTTGTCTACAAGGGCGGGGCGATCAGACGGCGGTTTCGGCTCGAGATGGTCGTGGATGGCCAAGTTCTCGTCGAGATCAAGGCGGTCAGGCACCTGCTGCCCGTGCACGAAGCGCAGATCCTTTCCTATCTCCGGCTCGCACAACTGCCGTTGGGCCTGCTCATCAACTTCCACTGCACCACCCTCATAGCCGGCCTGCGCCGCTTCCGAGCCTCTGTGCCCTCCTCCGCCTCTGTGCCCTCCCGCAACCAAAGAAAGGAAACGAACCCATGTCCACCATCAAAGAGAAACTGAAAGCCGTACAAACCGCCGTCGCCGCCATCGAGAAGCAATTCGGCAAGGGCGCCATCATGTCCCTCGGCGGTGAGGCCGAGGATATCGCCGTCATCCCCACGGGCTCCGTGGGGCTCGACCTGGCCCTGGGCGTGGGCGGCCTGCCGCGCGGCCGCGTGGTCGAGATCTTCGGCCCGGAGTCCTCGGGCAAGACCACGCTTTCCCTGCAGGCCATCGCGCAGGCGCAGAAGGCCGGCGGGGTGTGCGCCTTCATCGACGCCGAGCACGCGCTCGACGTGACCTACGCGCGCAAGCTGGGCGTGCGCATCGAGGATCTGCTGGTTTCCCAGCCCGACCACGGCGAACAGGCGCTGGAGATCGCGGACAAGTTGGTGGGTACTGGCGCCATCGATCTCATCGTAGTCGACTCGGTGGCCGCGCTGGTGCCCAAGGCCGAGATCGAGGGCGAGATGGGCGATTCGCATATGGGCCTGCAGGCCCGGCTCATGAGCCAGGCCCTGCGCAAGCTGACTGCGGCCACCTGCCGCAATAGCACCTGCGTGATGTTCATCAATCAGCTTCGCCAGAAGATCGGCGTGGTCTATGGCAACCCGGAAACCACCACCGGCGGCAACGCGCTCAAGTTCTACGCCAGCGTCCGCCTCGACATCCGCAAGATCGGCGTCGTCAAGAACGGCGAGCAGGCGGTGGGCAACAAGACGCGCGTCAAGGTCGTCAAAAACAAGGTCGCCCCACCCTTCCGCGAGTGCGAGTTCGAGATCGTCTACGGGACGGGCGTCAACGCGACCGGCGAAGTCGTGGACCTGGCCAGCGAGGCTGGTCTTTTGGAGAAGTCGGGCGCCTACTACGCCTGGAACGGCGAACGCATCGCCCAGGGGCGTGACAAGGCGTGCCAGTACCTCGGCGAGCACCCGGCCCTCTTCGACGAGCTTCGCGACAAGTTGAT
>JADGRD010000456.1 GCA_017881285.1 Pseudomonadota bacterium
CGGGTGGCACCTCGGCGGCGGGCGGCACCACGACGGCATCGACCGCGCTGGTCACGTCCGCTTCCGGCGCCTACTGGAAGACCGGCACGTGGACCGAATCGACCGCAAGCGCCACCGTGACGGTCAACGACAGCTCGGCCTCTCAGAAGTGGGAAGGCTTTGGCGGCGCCTTCAACGAATTGGGCTGGAGCTTCCTCACCTCAGCGGACATGCAGACTTCTGCCATGACGTTGCTCTTCAGCGCGACCGATGGTGCCAACTTCACGTGGGGGCGCATCCCGATGGGCGCGAGCGATTACGCCACGAGCCGCTACACACTTGACGATACGGGAACTGACGTCACCCCCGACAGCAGCGAGTCCAATCGCCCCGCTGCGGACACTTCGCTCAGCAAATTCTCGCTCGATAGAGATGGCCAGAAGCTGATCCCCTATATCAAAGCGGCGCTGGCAGTGAAGCCCGACATCCGTTTCTGGGCCAGCCCCTGGACACCCCCGGTGTGGATGAAGACCGGCTACAAGACAGCCGCTGCCAGCCCCCCCGGCGGAAACGCGAAGAAGCCGTCCTATTTCGATGGCGGCAACATGAAGAGCGACGCTGCGATCCTGACGGCGTATGCCCAGTACTACACGAAGTTCGTGCAAGGGTACAAGGATCAGGGCATCAAGATCGAGATCGTGTCTCCCCAGAACGAGCCTGGCTATGATCAGAACTACCCGTCGTGTCTGTGGGACAAGACCACCTACACGACCTTCATCGGCAAATACCTGGGCCCGGCCATGAGCACCCTCAGTGTCAAGGTCATGGCGGGTACGCTGTCGAATCCCGACAGTGGCAAGGACATCGACTGCGCGAATGCGGCAGTGGCCGATGCAACCGCGAGTGGCTTCCTCTCTGTCGTGGGCGTGCAGTGGGGCGTGCTAGACAAGGTGAATACCGGCACGAAGTTCGGCAGCCTTCCCATCTGGGCCAGCGAGCACAAGTGCGGCAACTACCCGTGGAATCCCTCTGGCTCTCCCGCGTACAACAGTACGCAGGCTCCCAATGATCAGGCCTATGGCGTGGAGAGCTGGGGCTACATCCGCGACGCGATCACCAAGGGCAAGGTGACGTCCTATAGCGCCTGGAACATGGTTCTGGACAAGGTCGGATTGGGTATCGACACGTCTCGCGATTGGAAACAGGATGCCCTCCTGGTGGCGGACGGAGGAAAGGTCAATCCAACGCCGGCCTACTACGTCTTCCGCCACCTCTCGCAGTACGTGGTCCCTGGCGCCTCGGTGGTTGGCACGAGCGGAGGCGACGCGGTCGCGTTCAAGAACGCTGATGGCAGCATCGTGGCCGTGATGTACAACAGCGGCGCGGCCAACAGCAACTACGTCGTTGCTATCGGTGGCAAGAAGTTCCAGTTTGCGATGCCCGCCAGCGGCTGGGCGACCGTCAAGTACAAGCCATAAGCCGACGGGAGCGTGTACGCGGGCGGCGGTGCCACCTTCGCCACGCGTCCCGGAGGGTGTCGTCACCATGCCATCGGGGGCGCAGCCACATTCGCCGCGCCCTCTGGTTTTCCAGGCCGGTGTCGCGCAGGTATACGGCAGGCCGCCAAGTCGGCCGCGCTCCGCGGGAGGGCAAGGCGACACGTGCCTACCCTCCCGAGTCGTGGTCGAGGAGCCTACGGGCTCGCCACTTCTTGACGGTCGCAAATCCGTTGGCGGGGATGGAGAACTGCAGCTTGGTGGTGCCGACGGCCAGGGTCGTGGTCTTGGCCGAGCTGCCGGAGTTGTACATGACCGCGACGATGCTGCCGTCGGGGTTCTTGAAGGCTACCGTATCCGGGCTCGAGCCGGTCGTCGCGACGCGCTTGGCCCCGGGCGCGACGAACTGGGAGACGTGGCGGAAGACGTAGTACGCCTGAGTCACCGTCAACGTCTTCGCCGTACGGTCCACCGTCAGAAGCGCGTTCTGCGGCCAAGGTCGGACCGTGTCCGGGTTCTTGCCGATGTTGTCCAGCACCATGTTCCAGGCGCTGTAGGATAGCCTGGGCTACCGTACACCTGGACAATCCGTTCGCAGCAGCGCATTCGCCGACCACAATAGCGGCGCCTGCCCGTGCTGGTCGTTCGAGCCCAGGGTGAGGTTCATGTAGAACTGCTGCTGCGAGGCCAGATCGGTACCCGTGGCTGCACCGGTGCCCGGGCATACCTTGTCGAGCATGCCGCTGCTGTTGGTCTTGTTGCCGAGCGCCGTCCAGCCGTTCTTGGCCGCCGTGAGGTACTTCGCGTCCGTCAGCCAGCCGTTCTTGATGCCGGTGATGAGGGCGTACGTGAACATGGCCGTGCAAGAGCTCTCGGCTTGCGCATCGGTTCTGTTCAGGACTTGGCGCCAGCACCCAGCGTCCGCGCCGCTGGTGGTGATTTGCAGCGGCAGGAGGCCATCCATCATCTTCTTGTAGCCTGCCATGATCGTGTCGCGGCTGGTGCCCGCGGGCAGATCTTGCAGCAGCAATGCCATGCCGGAGGCAAACCAACCGTTGGCCCGGCCCCAGTACGCCTTCGATGATTTGGTGTGCCAGAAGAGCCCGTCCGACTGCTGCAAGGCCTGCAAGTAGGAAATCATGGTGAGCGCGGTGCGGTTCAGGTACTTCGAGTCCGTGGTCGCGCGATAGGCGAAGTCTTGCAGCCCCGTGATCATGAACATGTCGTCGCTCCAGTAGCGAGCGTCGGGGGTGATGGCCGTGTCCGCGGTATTGGCCCACTGGTTATCGGCACGTGCCAAACCGAGGGTCTTGCAAGTGGCTGACTGGTTCTCCAGGTAGATTTCGAGCGGCAGGTCGCCGAAGGCACGATCATCCACAGTGGAGCCCGTCGTGTTGCTCGGGCCGGCCTGGGTGCAGCTGAACCCTGCGATGAGAGCCGCGTTGTTTGTGGTATCGCCACTGGTCTTGGTGAACTGGAGGGAACCGAAGTAGGCAAAGGTCCAGGCGTAGCCGGCGCCGCTGTAGGCGTCTCCCATGTGCGGCTTGAAGTTGGTCACAGCCAGCTTGCCGATGTCCAAGGGCCCCTTGCCGCTTGGCCAGGTCCCGAAGTCGACACTGGGGCAGGTTCCCGTGCTGCCGCCGCCTCCGGTCCCGCCAGTGCCGCCGTCGGTCGTGCTGCCGCCCGAACCCATGCCGCCACCCTTACCGGTGCCGCCGCCGGTTGCGGTCGTGCCGCCTCCGGCACCGCCGGAGTCGGTCGCGCCGGTGGTGATTCCGCCCGTCCCCGTCCCGCCGCCTCCCGTGGTTCCGCCCGACTTGGAGGTGCCGCCCGTGCTCGCCAATCCGCCGGTGCCGCTTGTGCCACCGGCTTGGGCCGTGCCCCCCGCGGCTGTCGTCCCGCCGGAGCTCGTCGTTCCGCCGGTCGCTTTCGTGCCGCCCGTGCCCGTCGCGCCGCCAGAGCTAGTGGTACCGCCGGAGCCGGTCGTGCCGCCCGTACCTGTCACCCCTCCGGACGCCGTGGTGCCGCCGGAGCCGTTGCCGCCGCCCGTCGCGGACTGTCCACCGGACCCCGTCGTGCCTCCGGAGCCGCCCGTGGACTTGCTGCAAGCCCCGATGGCCGGCGCAATCAAAGCCGCCATCGCGAGCGATGGCAACAGACGCAAGAGTGTTCCAGCTCTCATCGTATTCCCTCCTAAGCGACTTGCACAGATCTGTGCCGTTTCAGCGAGAATCGGCCCTCGCCAAAGCTTACCCGGTTTGAATTGCCGCGCGAGGGGTGAATCGACGCTGCCTTGTGCACTTTTGTGCTTGTGCCGCTACTTCTCGATCGCGATTTTGGTCTTCACGGGTGCCGCCAGCCGGCGGGCCAGGTTCTGCACTTCCGCGGCCCACGCGCCCTGGTCGCGGATTCGTCCCGCGCGATCCCAGGCCGAGCCCGCGTAGTACACGAGCCGGCCGCTGGTGGACGCCGGGGTGACAAGGAGGTATTCGAGGTCGCCGTGGTGCTCTTCCAGCTTGGCGCCCGCGGGCAAAACGATGGCGGTTCCCAGGTTGCCGGCCTTGCCGCCGTCGAGCGGTTCCCACACGTGCATCGTGCCCCCGCGCGCGTCGACCTTCACGGCGCTGCCGGGGTGTTTGGCGATGCCCACGCCCACCGCAAGCGGGCCCCGCTGGCCGGTGAGCGTGCTTTCGAAGCGATTGAATTGCGAGCCGGCGTCGAGGTTCACGCGCTTGGTTTCGCCGGCGCGGTCGCCGCCCGCTACCCACGGCGCGTAGGTCAGCTCGAAGACCAGGCGGATCGGCCCGTTGGCCAGCACGCGCGAGCTCGTGAAGTTCTTCGACACGTGGAGCTTGCCGCCGGAC
>JADGRD010000457.1 GCA_017881285.1 Pseudomonadota bacterium
TGACCCCACGTACACTCAGCAAGAACTAGGTTCCTCCGCGTCCACCCATACCTACGGAGGTTCCGATGTCCAACATCACTCGAAGAACTCGCATCTCGACTCTCACGATGCACGCAACCCTGGCGGCGCTGCTGGCCTTCGCGGCCTGCGGCGGCGGAGAAAACCCAACGGCCAACCCGCAAGCGACCGGCAGCGCCGAGCTCAGTGTGCACGAGCTCGCCGCTCTCAACCTCACGAGCGTTGCCGTCACCGTGAGCGGTCCCGCCTTGCCCGCGCCCAAGACCGTCACCCTGCCCCTCTCCGCCCGAGGCGGCAACGGCACCTGGGGCGCCCTCATCGGCGCGCTGCCCGTGGGTGGCAACTACACCTTCACGGTCAGCGCTACCGACCAGACGAGCAACCTCAATTACGGTGGCTCGGCCTCTGGCATCACCATCATCAAGGACGCGGTCACGACGGTCATCATCTTGGCCCAGCAGATCGGAGCCTCCCCGCCCTTCAAGAATGCCGTGCCGGTCATCGATTCCCTGGTGCTGTCGTCGACCCACATCGTCCCAGGTGGCGCCGTCTCGGCCAAGGCGACCGTGCATGACCCCAATGCCGCTGACACCATCACCTTCGCGTGGTCGGCCAGTCCAACCGCGGGTGGTTTCTCGCCGCCCACGGCTGACACAGCCACGATCACCTGGACCGCGCCGGCCGCCGAGGGCGACCAGACCCTCACCCTCACCGTGACCGACAATCATGGAGCTTCGACTTCGGCATCCGTCGTCGTGCACGTGTCGGCCAGCAACGGCCGTGGTCAGGCTGACGTCAACGTGCGCTTCAACACGTGGCCACAGGTCACGGATCTCGTCGCGGCCCCCGGCTACCTCGTTCCTGGCGCGCCCACCTCCCTCACGGTCACGGCCAGCGATGCGGATGGCGATGCTTTGTCGTACGCGTGGACCAGCACCTGCGCGAGCGCGGTCTTTGCCAACACCACGGCCGCCACCAGCGTCACGCTCCCGACCACCACCACCGATACGAGCTGCGACTTCACCGTCACGGTCAGCGATGGTCGCGGCGGTTCGACGACTGGTCAGACGACCCTCCACGTCGGCATGCCCGTCGCCATCCAGTCTCCGGTCATCACCGACAGCGTCCAGTCGGTGCGCGTGGTTGACGTGAGCGGCAGCGTGAACTTCTCGGTTGACGCGATGGACCCGCAGGGCAGCCCACTGGCCTTCGCCTGGGTAGCCACCGCTGGCGTTCTCTCCGTGCAGGTCGATGGCGCTACGACGTCCCAGATCGTGTGGACCGCCCCCGCCACCGAGAAGACCGCCTTCACGGTTTCGGTCATCGTTACCAACACTCTCGGCGCCAGCACGCAGTACGACTTCGCGGTCTCGACCGCCGCCCTGGCCAGCGCCTGCACGCCACCTGCCTCCACGGCCTGGTCGTTCGGCGTGATGTCAGACACGCAGTGGACCGGCAGCCCGGATGATGGCCGAGATCCCAACACCGTCCCGGTCGACATCATCAATCAAATAAACGCGCAGTTCATCGCCAAGGGTGTGAAGCTTGTCATTCAGGTCGGCGACCTCACCGACAATGGCAGCAACCTCGCGCTTCAGACCACGGCCCTCTTCCGGCAGAAGCTCTACAATGCCGGCATCGGGTTTTTCCCGTTCCGTGGCAATCACGAGTCCAACCTCGCTGGAGCTGCCGAGTTCAAGCGGGTGTTCCCGCAGACCCAGACCGGCACCATGAACGCAACGCCGGCTGATGTCTTTGCCAACCTCATCGGCCACGTGGACGACGCCTTCACCATGCCGGTAACCGCCACGGGCGGAACCTTCACCATGGGCAGCAACTTCAGCAGCCCGTCCGCTGGCACCACGGGCTTGAGCTATGCCTTCGACTACAACAGCGTACGCTTCGTGATGCTCGACCAATTCGTCAGCTTCGACGGCACGGCCTCCTCGAGCGGCGGCAATTACCTCGATCCCCAACTGCCCTGGATCGCCAGCACCCTGGCCGGCACGCCAACGAGCGGCCATGCCTTCGTCTTCGGTCACAAGGGACTCATGACCGAGAACCATGTCGACACGCTCTTCGGCGCTGACCCATCGAAAGATCCCGCTGGGCAAGACACCTTCATCAATGCGCTGGCCGGCAACGGCGTGCGCTACTACTTCGGTGGCCACGACCATATCCACAACCGCAGCCTCGTGACCACCACGGATGGCATCACGGCCAGGGTCATGGACATCATCGGAGCCTCGGACAGCTCGAAGTTCTACATTCCCGCCCTCCCCTCGAACGACCAGAAGTACGACGTCCCGGCCTTCGGCCACACCCGCCAGACCCAAATCGCGCAAGAGCGCAACACCGTGGGGTACTACATCTTTACCGTCGACGGCTCGCGCGTCTCGGTGGACTTCTACTCGGCCATCGTCAATCCCACCCTGGCGAACGGCGAGTACCTGATCAGCGCCTCCATCCCCATGACCTTCACCAAGCGTGAGACCTTCGGCTATGGTCTGACCGGCCAGGAAGCCCTGGTCGCCGAGGGCGCTTCCTACGTCGGTGCGCTTGGCAGCTTCGCCGGGACCTCGGCCAACATCCTGTCGGGCAGCAACACCAGCGCCGCCGGGGACGGCAGCAACCGCGCGCTCAATCACCTAATCGACAGCGCCTGGGATGCGGCGACCTGCGCCACGTCGAGCGCTATCCTCACCTTGTGGGGCACGGCGGATCTCGGCGCCGCCAGCGGTGACACCATCGTCCTGTCGATGTCGTTCGACCGCAGCTCGGTCAGCGACGCGGCGTTGGTCAGCGGTGGCTTCGGCCTGGCCACGCAGGACAGCGCCGGCAACTGGACCAACGCTGTCGCGCAAAACGTGGGCGGAACGCCGGGCTTCGTGCTCGGCGCTTGGAATGCCAGCTATCCGCTCGGCACCTTCGGCGTGGATCCCGCCACCAACACCGCGTGGGCCGTGGTCAACCACGCCGGCCGCTTCGCGGTCGCCCGCTTCTAGTTGAAATGGGAACCCTGAGAGGGTTTCCATGCCCTCCCGCGACGGTACGCGGCCGGCAGGCCGTCGGTGAAGCCGGCCGGCTCCCCACGCGAACATTCCTTCCTAGCATAGAAACCTAAAGCGGCCCCGGTGCCTCCTCCGGCCCAGGGCCGCGCCCTTTTTGCGACCAAGGCCGCCCGCGATAGTCGCGCGGAACCAACCACAGGTCGATGACACCAGCCTGCTTGCAGCGAGCTCGGACCGAACCGGCTTCGTCAGTGCCGAGACGGCAGCCGTGGCGTTGTGAGCTTTGGGCTACGCGGCAGCGGTTTCCTGCTTTCCGCGAATCACCTCGACGCGGAAGTCGTCCCGGTGACGGTGGATGCCGCTCCGACCGATTCGCGAGGCCCTGCCATCGACCTCGCGGTTCCGACCTTCAATTGCCCGGCGGTGCCGACCGCCTATGTCTTCGACTACGCCGATCCCTTCACCGGGCTGCTTGGCACGCAGAAGGCTCTGACCGAGGCGGGCTTCGACGTGCGGCCGTTGCCTCTCGACCAGTCGCCGACCTCGCTCGAGGTCCTCGTCATCTTTGGCTCGTTCAGCAGCACCAGTCCCGACTACGTCGCCTACATGGGCAAGCACGCGGCGGATCTCTACGGATTCGTGGACCGCGGCAACGTGCTCGTGCAGATGGATCAGGCCGAGATGCTGCAATGACCACGGAAGAAACCCGAACCAAGCTCGCCACCCTCATCGCCCTGAAGGTCGATCGCCGGATCAAGGCCGAACAGATCGAGTGGGACAGCCGCCTCCCCGACGACCTGGGGATCGATTCGCTGGCCGTGGCCGAGCTGCTCTACGAGACATACCCAGCACACCGCCCTGTTCGAGCCATTTGATTGCCATGCGCAGCTAGCAGACCCAGATGGGCATGCCTTCATCGGCCATGGCGAACCACTGGTCGAGGCGCAGCCTGCGCAACTTCTCATCCTGCTCGAAGTCGGCCAGATCGAGCCTCGGCTCTGCCCGGTGCGCTGGCTCCGACGGGCCTGGGCTCTGGCCACTGTCCCGCTCGTCGTACTTGACCGTTGGCATGTGGACCTCCTTGGCTGCGTCCACGATAGCAAGCCCCATGTTCCGGACGGGTGACAGGTCAGCAACCGTTGCGCGACTGCCCCAAAGACGACGGGGCAGATCGACATTGCTATCTGCCCCGCGGGTTGATGCTCAGCCGACGAACGTCGGCAATTCCTTTGCTACTTGACCGGGAAGTACCCAACCTTGGTCACGTAGCAAAGGAATTGCCGACGTTCGTCGGCTGAGCATCAACCC
>JADGRD010000035.1 GCA_017881285.1 Pseudomonadota bacterium
CAGGGTTGCGTCGTTGTCCACCTCGCCGGTTTTGTTGTCGAGGAGCACGCCGCAGTGCCCGTGGGTGGTGTACTCGCACAGGCAGCAGTCCGCGGCCACGATGAGTTCCGGCGTGGTCTTCTTGATCTCTCGGATGGCCCTCTGGACGATCCCTTCCGGGTGCCAAGCCTCGCTGCCCACGCTGTCCTTCTTTTCGGGCAGACCGAAGAGCATCGCCGACGGGATGCCGAGCTTGGCGATGCTCTCGGCTTCGCGGGCAAGCTGGTCGACCGAGAGGTGAAACTGGCCCGGCAGCGACGGAATCTCCTTGTGCACCCCCTTGCCGGGGCAGACGAACAGGGGAGCCATCAAGTTGTCCACCGACAGGGTGGTTTCGCGAACCATGCGCCGCACGGCCTCGGTGCGGCGGAGACGGCGGGGACGGGTTTCGGGGAATGACATTAGGGATCTCCTTGGCTGGTGCGTGAGCGCGCGATCGCGAGAATCAGGGCATCCACGTTGGGGGTCCGGGCGACAGCGGGAAGAATTCCGTTCGCCGCAGCCTCCTTCGCCGTGCTCGGACCAATGACCGCGACCATCTTCCCGGCCAGCGACTCGCGGCCGGCATGGGCCAGGTAAGCGCGCAGCGCCGAGGGGCTTGCAAAGGTGGCGACATCGAAAGCCGGGGCGGGGGCAAGATCGAACTTGGGCAGGGTCCGATACGCTGTCACGACATCGACCACGCAGCCACGGGAGCGCAGGCTCTCGGCGAGCAGAGTTCGCCCGCCCTCCGCGATGGGAAAGAGCACGCGCGTCCCGGCCGCCACGGAGCGAAACGCCTTCACCAGGCCTTCTTGCCGGTTGTCCTCCGGCAAGAGCGCGACCACGCCTCCGCCACCCTCGATGGCCCGCGCGGTCGTGGGCCCGACGACGGCGATCTTGGCGCGCAACGTAGGTGGAAACCGCCGTCCCGGTAGGCGCGGAAGGATGAAGGCGACGGCGGTCTGGCTGGTGAAGACCATCCAATCGTAGCCGGCGAGCCTGGCCAAGGCCTCGTCGAGATCCTGCCACGAGGTGGGCGGCACGATGGCGACGGTGGGGTAGGGAACGGGCTCGGCGCCCGCCGCCGCGAAGGCCATCGCCCAGTCATCCGCGCCCTCGCTCTTGGGGCGAGTGAGCAGGACGCGCAGACCGGCGAGCGAAACGTGCGGCATGGCGGGCCGGGATGACAGAAGCGGCACGGGCGGCTACTCGACCAGCTCGGCGTTCCAGTACGACGCGTTGGGCAGGTCGAGAAACGGCAGCCAGTCCCGGTAGCGAACGCTATCGGCCCCGGCCCGGAAGGTGGGCGTCCAACGGGGGCGCGTCGGAACCTTGAGCAGCTTGAGCCCGGCCTGCAACAGCGTGCGGGCACCCTTGGCGATGTTGCAGTCCACGCAGCAACACACGACGTTGTCCCAGGTCGTGCGACCCCCGCGTGAGCGCGGCACCACGTGATCGAGATTCAAGTCGGCGCGCGGAAGCTGGCGGCCGCAGTACTGGCAGGTGTTGTTGTCGCGCGTATAGATGTTGTGACGTGAGAAGCGCACCTTGGCGCGTGGGATGCGGTCGTAGACCTGCAGGAGGATGACCCGGGGCACGCGAATAGCGCGATTCACGGTGCGAATCACGTCGTCCCCCATCTCGGTGGAGAGCTCCATCCAGCTATCGAAATCGAAGGTGCGAAACGGCCGATCCACGGCCTGCGCCGCGCCCATGTAGAGGAGAGCGAAGGCCCGCTTCACGTTGGTCACGTGGATGGGCTGGAAATGCCGGTTGAGCACCAGGACCGCCGAGTTGATCACGACGTCCTCCCCTGGTGGGAAGGGGCGGACGCCGGAAGGCGACCCGCGCGGGCACTCGTCTGCCCGCCGCCCTTGCCAGAGCAGCGATTCAAGCCATGCCGCCGCAGCGGCCTATACCAGTCGGCCGCATCCATGATGCCAGCGATATGCTAACAGACGGAGGGATGGTGGGCAAAGGCGCTACAATGGATCCGCCGTGAATACGCAGATGCTCTCGGCCCTGGTCGCCGCCATCGTCGGACTCGCCGTCGGTGGTGCCGTCTTGCTGCGCGACCCGCGGCGGAGCGTGCACGTGCTCTTCGCGACCTTCGCCTTCAACGTGGCGGTGCAGCGGCTACTCCACTTCCTCGGCTCGACCCAGGAATCCGGCTCGCTCCTGCGCTGGGCGGCCATGCTCGCCGCGGTGTCCCTGCCGGCCACGGCGCAGCGGTTCTTCCGCGCCTTTCTTGGCGACGAAGCCGGCCCGCCGCCCATGTCGCGCATCACGCTGGCCGGGGCGGTGGTGCTCTATCTCGCGCTACTTTCCAGCCTCTTTCTCACGACGCCGGTCCACACCAACCAGTGGTTCTACCTGGGCCTGCTTACGTACGTCTTCCTCGGGCTCTACCTCTCGGTCTACTACCTCTATCGCCGCTACCGGCGCACTCCGTCGCGGGTCGAGAAGATCCGCCTGCTCTACCTGCTCGTCGGCGGCCTGGCCACGGTGACGGCCGCGGCGCTCGACCTGGTTCCCTGGATGCCGTCGCTCGGGAACATCCTCATCACCATCTACCTCTATTTCCTCTCGCAGACGCTCGTCCGCTACCGGCTCCTCGACCTCAACGAACTGCTGGGCCGCATGGTGGTGCTGGCCGCGCTCGCCAGTATCGCCACCCTCATCTTCGGTCTGCTGCTCATCAAGCTCGTCGACCTCAACGAGATCGGCCTCCTCTTCCTCAACGCGCTCATCGCGTCCACCGCCATCATCATCGTCTTCGAGCCCCTGCGCGCGTTGCTCGAGCGCGTGGTGAATCGCTGGATGTTCCAGGAAAAGTACGAGCTCTTCCGCCGCATCGAGCGCCTACGCACCGACCTCATGAACGTCATCGACGTGCGCGACCTGGTGCCGCGGGTGCTTTCCGCGCTCGAGGACTCGCGGCGCGTGACGCACGCCTCGATGTACATCGTGGATCCCGACGGCTCGGCCTACGACCTCATCGGGCACGTGGGGCCGCGGCCCGAGGGACGCATCGACGCCGTCGCGCACCGTGGCTTCCTCGAACGCCTGCGCCGCGCCGGCGTGGTTTCCGTCGAGGGACTCGAGCGCGAGCTGCTCGCCCTGCGCAACCGGCAGGGTGAGGAGCGCGAGGCGCTTCTGCTCGTGGTCCGCGCCCTCGAGCTGGTGAATGCCTCCGTGGTCCTTGCCATCCTCGGCGAGGAACAGCTCCTCGGCATGCTGGTCCTGCGCGACGAGCGCCTACGCGAGGCCTATTCCTCGGAGGAAATCGAGCTCTTCCGCAGCGTGGCCGCCTCCATCGGCGTGACCTTGCAGAACTCGCAGATCTACGAACGCATGAAGGAGCGCGATCGTCTCGCGGCGTTGGGCCAGATGGCCGCCGGCCTGGCGCACGAGATCCGAAACCCGCTCGGCTCGATCAAGGGCGCGGCCCAATACCTGCAACCCGTCGGGGGCCAGCAGCCCGAGGGCGGCACGCGCGAATTCCTCGGCATCATCGTCGAGGAAGTCGACCGGCTGAACAAGATCGTTTCGCAATTCCTCGACTACGCGCGCCCCTACCGCGGCGAGCAAAGTCCGCTCGACGTCAACGACGTGGTTCGCAAGACCCTCAACCTCATCGAGAGAGAGCGCAGCGGCTCGCACGTCGAGATCGTCATGAACCTGGTCGACGGGTTGCCGCCGGTGCGCGCCGACGCCCAACAACTTCGCCAGGTCATCCTCAACCTGACCCTCAACGCCTTCGACGCCATGCCACAAGGCGGGCGCTTGCAGGTCACGACCAGCCTGCGCCGGTCGACCCGGCGTGGCGCCGCCGCCGCCTTCCTGGAAATTCGCTTCCGCGACGACGGCATTGGGATTCCCCTCGCCGATCTACGCAACCTGTTCGTTCCCTTCTTCACGACCAAGGAAAAGGGGACTGGCCTGGGGTTGGCCATCAGTCAGCGCATCATCGAGAACCACGGCGGCACCATCGAGGTGCGCTCGCAATCCGGCTCGGGCGCGACCTTCACCGTGCTCCTCCCCGTCGAGGCCGACGCCTACGCCTCGTACGCCGAGGCCAGAAAGTCGGTGCCCCCAGGCACGCGCAAACCCACTTCGGCAGCCGTGAGCCCGAAGTAAAACCAGAGAGAGTCTAGGTGGTGCCCATCACCAAGTTGTCCCGCGTGATGAGCGCGTCGTAGCCGCGGTAGCCGAGCACGGCGTCGATCTCGTCGGACTGGCGGCCGGCCAGCTTGCGGCAGGCGTCGGCATCGTAGTTGACCATACCGCGCCCGCGCACGCGGCCGCTGCCGTCGTGGATCTCGACCACGTCGCCCTTGTCGAAGCTGCCCTCGACGGCGATGACGCCCACGGGCAGGAGCGAGGCCTTGCCCTTTTCCAGCGCACGTAAGGCGCCGTCGTTGGCCACCAGGACGCCGAATCGCTTACTCGCCACCGCGATGAAGCGCATCCGCGCACGCCGCGGATCGGGCGTGGGCACCAGCGTCCCGACATCCTCGCCGGCCAGAATTCTGGCGAGAACGCCCGCTTCCGAGCCGTTGGCGATGACGACCGACGTGCCCTCGGCCGTGGCCAGTCGCGCCGCCTCCAGTTTGCTTATCATGCCGCCGGTGCCGCCGCTCGACGAGCCGCCGGCTCTGCTCAGGGCCTCGCCGTCGACGGTCGCCAGCAGGGGAATGCGCGTGGCCCTGGCATCGACCTTGGGGTTGGCGGTGAAAAGCCCGTCCACGTTGGTGAGCAGCACGAGCAAGTCGGCGTCGAGCGCGACCGCGACCCGCGCGGCCAGCCCGTCGTTGTCGCCGAAGACGCGCATGGGTGCCTCGGCGCCCTGGCGCCGCTGGTATTCGACCAGCTCGCGAATGCTGACGC
Source organism: Pseudomonadota bacterium (assembly GCA_017881285.1). GTDB lineage: Bacteria > Myxococcota_A > Polyangia > Fen-1088 > Fen-1088 > Fen-1118. The sequence continues at coordinate 4,912 of JADGRD010000035.1, forward strand.
TGTCGTTTTCGTTGAGTACCGGCACCGCGCCCAGCTCCAGCAGCCGCATCAGCGTCGTGCGCACGCACAGCGCGCGGTCGCGATCGCCCAGATCTTCCTGGGTCAGGAGCACCTGCGCCGCAATGAGCCCCTGCTTGGAAAAGGCCTCGGCATAGGCGGCCATGAGCTGCCCCTGACCGACGGCGGCACAGGCCTGGCGCAGGCCAAGCGAGCGCGGCCGTTGCCGTAGACCGAGCAGCCGCAGGCCCATGCCGACCGCGCCCGAGGTCACCAGCACCACCTCACGCCCCCCCTTGCGCTCGCGCGCGAGGCCGTCGACCAGGTGAGCCACGCGCCCCACCGCCAGCTCGAAATCCTCGGTCGTCACGACGTGCGTGCCGACCTTGACCACCAGGCGGTGGGCTTGCTGAAGCGTGGCGCGGGCTGCGCTCTCCTGACTCATGTTGGCGGCGACTTTACCTTGGACGCGCTTCGTGTGGTAATGCGCGTGTGACACTTCTCGAAGCCAAGCAATCCCTGGGTATTATCGGCTGCGGCACCATGGGCGAGGCCATCGTGCGCGGCATCCTTCGTTCGGGCGGCCTTGCGCCGACGCAGATCTTCGCCAGCGACGCGCGCGCCGAGGTCGCGGCGGCCCTGGCGGCCAACCACGGCATCCGCACCGGCACCGACAACCTGGCCGTGGCCATGGCGTGCGACGTGGCGCTCCTCGCGGTCAAGCCCCATCAAATGGCCGCCGTGCTTGGTAACGATGCCATGCGCGTGGCCCTGGCCCACAAGCTGGTGATCAGCATCGCCGCGGGTGTTCGCCTGGAGAAGCTGTGCGGCTACCTGCCGAAGAGCGCCACGATCCGTGCCATGCCCAACACGCCCGCGTTGATCGGCGAGGGGATGGCGGGACTGGCCCGCGGCAAGGGCACGAGCGACGAGCAGATGGCCCTCGGCCTGGCGCTCTTCGCCGCCGTCGGAAAATCCCAAGAAGTTGACGAAGCCCACATGGACATCGTGACCGCGCTCGTGGGGAGCGGCCCCGCCTTCGTCTTCGTGATGATCGACGCCCTTGCCGACGGCGCGGTCCGGCTTGGCCTGCGCCGCGACACCGCCGTTGCCATGGCGGCGCAAATGGTGCAGGGCGCGGCCCGCATGGTCGTGCAAACCGGCAGGCATCCGGCCGCGCTCAAGGATCAGGTCACCACGCCCGGCGGCTGCACCGCCGCCGGCCTCTCGGTGATGGAGGACGGCAAGATCCGCTCGGTCCTGGCCCGCACCATCGAGGAGACCGCAAGGGTGGCGGGGAAGCTGGGGTAGTGCTTTCGCACTTCAGAGGGCGCAGAGGGTGACGAGAGCACGGGGGCCGGAGAAGCTGGGTTTGCCGAATCTTCCTGCCCCCAAGGGCCATCCAACTGGGCATGACGATTCGACCCATCGAGCAAATCATTCGGCCCCAACCGACGGTTGAGGGCGCGGGTGTCCACCTGATTCGCAGCATCGGGACGCGGCAGCTCACCAACCTCGACCCGTTCCTCTTACTCGATCATTTCGAATCCTCGACGCCGGCCGACTATCGCGCTGGTTTTCCTTTTCACCCGCACCGCGGCATCGAGACCGTGACCATCCTGCGCACCGGAGAGGTGCGCCATGGCGACTCGCTGGGCCACAGCGGCGCCATCCATGGCGGTGACATCCAGTGGATGACCTCGGGCAGCGGCATCCTGCACGAAGAGATGCCCGTGGTGCGTCCCGAAGGGATATCGGGGTTGCAAATTTGGCTGAACCTGCCGGCGCGCGAGAAGATGACCCGGCCCAAGTACCGGGATCTGCGCGCGGACCAGCTGGAGGATAGGGTCACCGACGACGGCGCCAGGTTGCGCGTGATCGCCGGCGAGGCCGAGGGCGGCCGCAGCAAAGGGCCGGTTTCCGGACTTTCCGTTGCGCCCAAATTCATCGATGTCGTCTTGCCCGCCGGCGCGCTCTTTCGCGAGGAGATCCCCGCTGGCCATAGGGCGTTCGCCTACCTGGATCGCGGCCGGGTGAGCTTCGGCGAGCCCGACCGCCTGCAATCCGTGGATGGTCCCGCCCTGGTGGTCTTCGGCGACGGCGACTTCGTGTGCGCCGAGGGCGGCGCCCGCGGCGGCCGCTTCTTGCTCGCCGCGGCCAAGCCGCTGCACGAGCCCATCGCCCGCTACGGCCCCTTCGTGATGAACACGGCCGAGGAGATTCAGCAAACCCTGTCCGACCTGCGCAGCGGCCACTTCATCCGCGAAGAAGCCGCCACCGCCTAGAGTTGCAGAATTTTCGCGCGACGGTGTCAGTCTCTCCGGAAGGAGACACACCCATGACACGTATCGTCGCTTGCTGCTCTCTGGTACTGGCCGCCGCCGCTTGCCATCCGCTCGACAAGGCAGGCTCTGAATTCGCCACCGGGGTTCCCCGGCAGGACACCGTCGCCATGTCCGTTCCGAGATCGAGCGCCAAGGCCCTGACCGTCGAGGGCTCCAGCCGCGCTCTCGAGGGACAGACTGCCGAGTGGTACACCATCACGCGCGCGGTCAGCGCCACCGTCAACGGCGGCGCGCTCGCCGTGGGCCTGCTCGTCCGCATCGTCACCGACTATCCCGCCACCACCGTCACCCTCGACTCCGCGGTTTGGGGACCGTGGCAGGGACCGCTCGATCCCATCGAGTGGAAAGTGACCATCAGCCGCCTGGCCCCGCACCAGTACCAGTACAAGTTCGAGGGCCGCGACAAGCACGATCCCACCGCCGCCTACGTGACGGTCCTCTCCGGCGTGCACTCGCCCGGGCTCGATGCGCAGGGTTTCGAGATGGAGGGCTTCGGTACCGGCAGCTTCACCCTCGACTGGAACGCGCGCGCCACGCTGCCCGCCCCCGACAACAACGTCGGCACCGCGAACTACAAGTACAATCACATGGGGCCGGACCTGGTCGTCAACATCGGCGCCCAGTTCCGTCAGGTCAAGGACGACAAGCAGCCAAGCAAGTTGGTCGATGTAGACTACGCCTTCGTGCAGAACCCTGGCGCAACCGGCAGCATGGACTTCCTCTACAACGTGCCCGCGGACGCCACCTCGGCGGGCGGGCTGGGCAAGGTGCACAGCCGCTGGTTGTGGAGCGGCGCCGGCCGCTCGGATGTCACCGTCACCACGACCGACAGCACACTGCCCTACACGTTGAGCGAGTGCTGGGACATCAACTACGTCAGCATCTACAAGTCGGTTCCCCTGTCGACCAGCGCGACCGACAACTACGGCAGCGAGTCCACCTGCGCCTTCCCCACCGTGGAGAATTCGAGCCTCTAGCCATGTCCGGCCGCCAGACCCCCACCTTCCGGATCATCCCGGGCGAAAAAGGCCTGGCGGCCGACGACGCGCACCCTGATCTGCGCGAGCTCTACGAGAAATACGGCGCCAGCGTCCACGGGCGCTGTTCCTATCTGCTGCGGGATCGCAACCAGGCCGAGGACGCCATGCAGGACGTGTTCGCCAAGGCGCTGACCCACTATGCGAGCTTTCGCCAGGAAGCCTCGCCCCTGACCTGGCTTATCAAGATCGCGACCCACCATTGCTTGAACCTGTTACGGGCCGAACGGGCGGGCTGGCACGCGCGCTTCGAGCGCGAGGCGCGGGCGCGCAATGCCACCGACCCCGGCCCGCAGGTCTTCGAGATGCGCGAATTGGTGATCCAGATGCTCTCGCTCGTCGATCAAGAGACGCAGGCGGTGGCCATCCACTACCACGTCGACGAGATGACCTTGGAGGAGGTGGCCGCTCTCCTCGGCCGGTCGGTGCCCACGGTGCGCAAGCGGCTCTCCGAGTTCGCCGCGGTTTGCGGCAAGGAGTTTTCGCCATGACCCTCGTCGAGACCACCCCATCGCAGAGCGGCCACCTGGCCGAGCTCGTCCTGCGCCGCTATCGCGCCGGCGAGTTTTCCACCGAGGAATGCGCCGAAACCGATCGCCACCTGGCCGCGTGCGCGCCTTGCCGGAGCAAGCTGCGCGTTCTCGTCGAGGAACAGCGCGCGTTCGAACGCGACATCCCCTTCGAGCGGTTTGCGGGCGGGGTCGAGCGCGCCCGGCGCGTGCCTCGCCAGCGGCCGCGCCGCCTGTGGTTCGCGGGCCTGGGTGGGGCACTGGCCGCGGCAGCCGTGGTCCTCTTCCTCGTGCGGACGCCGACGCCCGCTTTCAACCGCAGCAAGGGCAGTAGCGTGGAGGCCACGGTGCGCGTCGCCTCGGCCAAGGCTTCGGCGCAGCGGGCGGTGCCACCGGGCTCGCAAGAAGTTCTCGAGCCGGGCGATCGCGTTCGCTTCGGCTATCGGACAGCCGACCCCCGCTTCCTCGCCGCGGTTTCGATCGACGACGGCGGTGAGATCACCTTGCTCTATCCCGAGTCGGGACCCGCCCTGGCCGTGGCGCCCACGGAAAAAACCATCTTCCTGCCCGACAGCCTGGAGTTCACCGGCGCGGGCCGCGAGAAGGTCTTCCTCTTCCTGGCGCGGACCCCCTTCGACAGCGCGGCCGCGAAACAAGCGGTGAAGACCGCGCACGCCAGTGCCAGGGGCGATCTGGCGTCCCTGCCGAACCCCGCCTTCGCGGGCGGGCAACAAGTGTTCTCCTGGCTCTTTCGCAAGCCATGAATTCGCCGCGCGCCATAGCGCGAGCCGGGCCGCTCTTGCTCGCCTTCGTGCTGGCCACGCACCTGTTGGTCGCTGGGCCGGCGCGCGCGGCGGTGCAGCATCGTTTCGCGGTCATCGCCGGCAACGACCGCGGCGGCGCCGACACGCGGCCGCTACGCTACGCGGCCGACGACGCGCGCAAGGTGCACGCCGTGCTGACCCAGCTCGGTGGCGTCGCCGCCGATGACGTGGTTCTGCTCCTCAACCAGGCTTCCGGCGAGCTCTGGCGCGCTTTGGGCAACGCCGAGTCCCGCATCGCCGCCGCCCGGCAGCGCGGCGAGCGCACGCTCTTCGTCCTGTATTTTTCGGGGCACGCCAAGGATGGCGAGCTGCGCCTGGGCGATTCGCGCATTGGTCTCGACGATCTGAAGACGCGGCTAGCCGCCGGCCCCGCCGACATACGCATCGGGGTCTTCGATTCGTGCCGCGCCGGCGCCTTGAATCGCACCAAGGGCGCGCGCCGCGCTCCCGCCTTCGCCATCGAGGCGGCCGGCTCCGAGGAAGCGCGCGGGCTGGTCATGCTCACCTCGGCGAGCGCCGACGAGGACGCGCAAGAATCCGACGAGATCGGGGGCAGTTATTTTTCGCACTACCTGGTGAGCGGCTTGCGCGGGGACGCCGACCGCTCGCGCGATCGCCGCGTGACCCTGTCGGAGGCCTATGCCTACGCCTACGCGCGCACGGTGGCGGACACCGCCGAGAGCGCGGCCGGCGCCCAACATCCCACCTTCAGTTACGACTTGAAGGGCAACGCCGATCTCGTGCTCACCGACTTCGCCAACCGCAGCGAAGGCATCTACGTGCCCGGCGACGCGCCCGCCGGGATCTACTACATCGTCGACGGCAGCGGGTTCATCGCCGCCGAGATCCAGAAGTCCGCCGGTGGGGATCGCCTGCTCGCCCTGCCCGCCGGCCGCTACCACGTGCGCCGGCGCCTGGCCGATCGCCTCCGCATCGGCGAGATCCACATCGTCTCGGGGCAGCTAGCCCTGCTCGACGAGGCGCACTTGCGGGACGCTCCCTTCGCGGACGATCCGGTCAAGGGCGCGCTTCGTGACGAGGAAGGCCTGCAGGTCAGCCTCGGCTTGGGCGGCACCGTGCAGTCCTTCTTCGACGGGCCGACGCGCGACGGCCTCTTCCCGCCCACCGGCATGCTCGGCCTGGAGCTCGAGCTGCGCGATTTCTTCCGGCGCGGCTGGCTTCTGGGGTTCGATTTCGCGAGCGGCGGCACGCGCGGCGAGGTCGACCGCTACGGCACGCTCTTGCCTTTCCGGTTCACCGAGCTGTCGGCCGGCACCACGCTAGCCGCGGAGTGGCGGTTCCGCGACAGCAAGTTCGCCGCCTCGCTCGGCTTGCGTTTGGCCGTCGTGCTCATGGGCCGCAAGTTCGACAACCCGACCATTCCTGATCAGTTCTTCGCCACCTTCACGCCGGGCCTGGTCGCCGGCGCGCGCTACCGGCTGGCCCGGCACTTCAACTTGCTCGGCCACGGCCGTGTCCACTACTTGCTCTACAACGTCGACGAGAACCGCTCCCTGGGCTACTGGGAGCTTTCCGCGGGGGTTGCCTATGAATTCTAGACGGACGTCGCCCTACGTAGCAGTCGTCGCGCTCTGGCTCGGCGCCTGCGGGAACTATTCCAACGACGATCTCGACTTCCAGCTCGCGCTGCCCGAGCAGACCGACATGGAAGCCCGGATGCAGCTCTCCGTCTCGCGGATCGATTCGGCCGAGTACTACCGCGCGACCCGCTCGGCCATCACCACCTTCAACGGCATGGTAGGCCAGCTCGTCGGTCTCGTCGATTTGGTGCGCGGGACCTCGCCGACCTCGCGCAACGGCGCCGAGCGCATCTGGGGACCCTGGCCCGTCGACAAGCACCCGAACTGGGAGCTCCGCCTGGTCATGCAGCGGTCCACGGTGTCGGCGTCGCTTCTGCACATGGACTACTGGCTCCAGCTCCGCCCGGTGGGCGGCGGCGATTCTGCCTGGGTATCGTTCCTCGTCGGCAAGTACACCTCGTCGGGCTCGGCGCGAACCGGGCAGGGCGAGGTTCACTTGCTCACCGCGGAGGCGCGCGCGGCCGGCTACCCGGTGAACGACGACGCGGGTCTCGTCGACCTCGACCACCTCGACGTCACCTACAGCAACGCGACTTTCCCGGTCACGGTTACCATGGACATCGTCAACCTGCTGTCGGCAAAGACGCAGTCCGGTCACTACGAATATTTCCAGAGCCAGGACGGCTCGGGGCAAATGACCTTCGACTGGCAAGGCTCGACCGACACTGGCGCCCAGGTGTCGGCGACCATGCAGGCAGAGTGGATCGGCTCCGGCGCTGGGCGCGCGGATCTCACGGCGGTGCTTTCGCCCGACCAGCCCACCGTCGTCACCCCCCTCGGCACTGACTGCTGGGGCGTCGACTCCGTCGCCACCTACTCCCACCGATTGCTTGGCGACACCACCTCCGGCGATGCGAATTCCTGCCTCTTCTAGGGTTTCTGGCAGCGAGGACAGAAGAACGTGGAACGCCCGGCGTCGACGCTGCGGCGGACGCGACTGCCACAGGTCTTGCACGGTTCGCCCTGTCGGCCATACACCAGGAGCGCATTCAGGTTGGTGCCCGGCTCGCCGTTCGCGTCGACGAAATCGCGGAACGAGGTGCCGCAGTTAGCGATGCCGAGCTCCAGGGTTTCCCGGATCGCGTGCAGCAGGCGTTCGGTCTTGCCGCGCACGCGCCGAGCCGGGGTGCGCGGGTGGATGCGCGCGCGAAAGAGCGCCTCGCTCACGTAGATGTTGCCCAGCCCGGCGATGCGGCGCTGGTCGAGCAGGAAGGACTTGATAGGGGCGGAAGACTTGGCCAGCGATTGGCCAAGTTCCTGCGCATCGAGCTCGCCGAGCGCGTCCGGTCCGAGGGCGGCGATCTCGGGAAGCGCGCGGACGTCCGCCGCCGCCAACACCCAGCCGAAGCGCCGTGCATCGACGAAACGCAGCTCGCGCCCGCCGGACAGTGTCCACGCGACATGGGTGTGCTTGGCCCTGGGATCGTGCTGGCCTTCGACGCGCAGCCGGCCGGTCATGCCGAGGTGGACGAGGAGGGTGGCGGCCGCTCGCCCGCGCCGCTCGAGATCGACGAGGATGTACTTGGCCCGCCGGGAAACCGCCCCCACGGTCGCGCCCTGGCAATGCGCGCGCAAGGCCGCCCCATCGACGCCACGACCCATGCGCAGGCCGAGGCCGCTCGTCCACACCGCGGCAATGGTCTGGCCGCAGAGCCGCGGCCGCAGCGTGCGTACCACGGTTTCGACCTCGGGAAGCTCAGGCATGGGCCAAAGTCTTCGCCAGGCGGGCGAAGTCCGCCACCGACAACTCCTCGGCGCGGCGGGTCGGGTCGATGCCGGCCGCGGCCAGCGCGGCCAGGGCACGGGCCGAGCCGAACGCGGGCTCGAGCGCGCGCCGAAGCATCTTGCGGCGCGTGCCGAAGGCCTCACGGACGACGAGCTCGAAAAGGTTTCCGTCGCTGACTTCGCCGAGCGGCTGCTCGCGGGGTCGCAAGCGCACCACCGTGGAGGTGACCTCTGGCGGCGGCAAGAATGCGCCGGCGCCCACGTGAAACAGGATCTCGGCCGCCGCCGCTTGCTGGACCATGACCGAGAGGCGGCCATACGCGCGGCTGCCGGGCGGCGAGAGCATCCGCTGCGCGAATTCCTTCTGCACCATGAAGATCGCGCGATCCACGGCCTGGCCCCCCGCGGCCGCCGCGATGGTGGCGAAGATGACCGGCGAGGTCACGACGTAGGGCAGGTTGCCCACCACGACGAGCGGCCGGCCCGCTTCCCGCGCGGCGGCCGCCAGATCGAAGTCCAAGGCGTCGCCCTCGACGATTCGCAGGTTGGGCACCGCGCCGAGCTCGACGCGGAGGATCTCGGCCAGCCGGGCGTCGCGCTCGATGGCGATGAGTTTCCCCACCCGGCCGAGCAAGCGCGCGGTCAGCGCCCCGAGGCCCGCGCCGATCTCGACGACGACGTCCTTGGCGGAAA
>JADGRD010000458.1 GCA_017881285.1 Pseudomonadota bacterium
CCCCGCAACGAATGGCCACGCTACTCGTCTTGGCTGCGCTCGCCTTGGCCGTCGTCACCCTCGTGGGGATGGGCGCCGAACGCCGCGGTGTTCACCGCGCCTATCAGGCGAACACGCAGAGAAAACGCGCACTTTCCTTCTTCGTCCTCGCCTGCGCCATCATACGCAGAGGCGGCCTCGACCATCTATCGCTGGAGGACTTCACCATCTCCCTGGCCTCCATTCCTCGGGTGGCAAGCGCATGATTCGTGGGGATTCATCAGCCCCAGCCCTCTCCTCGCGAAGCGAGGAGAGGGGGCCGGAACCGCCTGCCGGAAAACCGAACGGCCTCTGTTCCCTCTTCCCCTCCTGTGTCCTCGATCTTCCCCCGGCATGAACATTGCTCACAGATCTCCGCATGAAGCGGGTCGCTACTGCATTTTCGGTCCTGGTGATCGGCCTCGGCATTTTGCTGGGGATTCGCCTGCGCTCGCAGGCGCAAGCTCTGCGCGGACCGGCGGGCGGATCGGCCGAAATCGAGGGCACGCAGATCGACCTCGGCTCGCGCGTCGGCGCGCGCGTCGAGCGCATCCACGTGCGCAAGGGCGACGCGGTGAAGAAGGGCGACCTGCTCGTCAGCTTCGATTGCGCCGATTCCCGCGCGGCCGTCGCCGAGCTGGAGGCGCGCGTGCGCTCCGCCGAGGCGCAAGCGCGCGCGGCCGAGCTGTCCACGGGCGCGGCGCGCGGTAATCGCCAGGTCGCGGCCTCGGCCAAAGTGGTAGCAGAAGCACAAGCCGCGTCGCTGGCCGCGCAACGGGACGCGGCCTTGCGCCAGTCGAAACGCCTGGAGGCAGTGGCCAACGACGTGGCCCTCTCGAGCCGCGACCAGACGCGGTCGAGCGCCGAGGCCCTGGAGCAGCAAGTGCGCGCCATGCAGGCGCAGGCCAATGCCAACCAGGACCAGATGCTCTCGGCGGGGGCGACCTGGCGTGCCTCGAGCGCGCAGGCCCAGGCCGCGCACGAGCAGGCGCAGGCCGTCGCGGCCAGCCTGGAACGCGCCCGCCTGCTCGCGGCCGACTGCGAGCTGCGTGCCCCGCGCGACGCGAAGGTGGCGGAGATCCCGCACGAGGAGGGCGAGTTGCTCGCGCCCGGAGCCGTCGTCATTCGCCTGCTCGATCTGCGCGAGGTGCGCGCGACGTTCTACCTGCCCAACGCCGAGCTCGCGACGGTGAGGACCGGCGCGCCCGTCGGGGTCGTGGCCGACGCCTATCCGGGCGAGCGCTTCACCGGCCGCGTGGCAAGCGTCGCCTTCGAGGCGGAATTCACCCCGCGCAACATCCAGACGCGCGGCGATCGTGACCGCCTCGTCTATCCCATCGAGGTCATCGTGGCGAACCGCGACGACAAGCTGCGCGCGGGCATGCCGGTCGACATCACCCTGCCGGGCACCGCGCGGCCATGAGGTTGCGGCCGTGAACATGATCGCCGCAACCGAGCTCGAGCGCCGGTTCGGTGCGACGCGAGCCCTCGACGGGCTGTCCTTCACCGTCGAGCGCGGGGAGCTCTTCGGCCTGGTGGGCGCCGACGGGGCGGGCAAGACCACCGCCATCCGCGCCCTGGCCGGGCTCATCGCCCTTCACGGCGGCCGCGCCGAGGTCGCCGGCCACGACGCGGCTGGCGCCGGCTCGGCCCTGCGCGAGAGCCTGGGGCTAGTGCCGCAGCAGGCGAGCCTCTATCCCGATCTCTCGGTCGCCGAGAACCTGCGTTTCTTCGCGCGCCTCTTCTGCTTGCCGAGGAGCGTCTTTCGCGAACGCAGCGAACGCCTGCTCGGCATCACGCGCCTTCACCCCTTCACCGGCCGCCGCGCCGATGCCCTGTCGGGCGGCATGTACAAGAAGCTCGCCCTGGCCTGCGCGCTTCTGCACCAGCCCCCTGTCCTGCTCCTCGACGAACCGACGGTGGGCGTGGACCCCGTCAGCCGGCGCGAGCTGTGGGCGCTCTTGCACGAGTTCGTGCACGACGGGATGACCGTGCTCCTCTCCACGCCGTACATGGACGAGGCCGAGCGCTGCCACCGCGTGGCCCTCGTCCACCAGGGGCGCTTGCTCCTCGCGGGCGAGCCGAGCGCGTTGCTCGCGGACTTCGCCGGGGCGGCCGGACACAAAGGCGCGGCCCCGTCCTTCGAGACGCTTTTCCTGGCGCGCCTGGAACAGGCCGACCGCGAAGCAAGCGCGGAGCACGCATGAGCGAGCCAACCATCGAGGCCTCGGGCCTGGGCCGCGACTTCGGGACGTTCCGAGCGGTGTCTGATGTCTCCTTCACCGTCGAGGCCGGCGAGATCTTCGGCTACCTCGGGGCCAACGGCGCGGGCAAGTCCACCACCATTCGCATTCTGTGCGGGCTGCTCGCGCCCTCGCGCGGGACGGCGCGCGTGGCGGGCTTCGACGTCGGCCACGAGCCCGAGGCGGTGAAGTCCGCCATCGGCTACATGTCGCAGAAGTTCTCGCTCTATCTCGACCTGCCGGTACACGAGAACCTGGAATTTTTCGGCGGCGCCTACGGGCTCTCCGGCCGCGCCCTGACGAGCCGCGCGGCCGAGGTGGTCGAACTGTGCGGACTCGGCGATCTCGGCGGCCGGATCACCGGCACGCTCTCGGGAGGCGTGCGCCAGCGCCTGGCCCTCGCCTGCGCCATCCTGCACCGGCCACGCGTGCTCTTCCTCGACGAGCCGACCGCGTGCGTGGACCCGCAGGCGCGACGCCTCTTCTGGCGAGTCATCCGCCAGCTCGCCGGTGAAGGCAGCACCATCTTCGTAACCACCCACTATCTCGACGAGGCCGAGTACTGCCGCCGCATCGGCCTGATGGCGGCCGGCAGACTGATCGCCCTCGACACCCCGGCCGCGCTCAAGCGCATCTACGTTCCCGGCCGCATCTACCTCGCGCGCGGGCGGGAGCTCGGCCCCGCCGCTGCCGTCCTGCGCGGCCAGCCTGGCGTCACCGCCGTCGAGCCGTTCGGCGCCGGGCTGCACCTGCAAGTCGATCCCGCGCTTTGGGACAAGGTGAGCCTTGCGGCCGCCCTGGCCTCCGCGGGCGGGCGCGAGGTGAGCATCGAAGCCGGCGAGCCCTCGCTCGATGACGTCTTTCTAGCGGCCCTGGGCCAGGCGGAGAAGGCGGCATGATCTCGCGGCCGGAACGCTTCCTCCGCCGCGTGGGCGCGATGGCCGCCAAGGAGGTGCTGCACATCCAGCGCGATCCGCGCACGCTGTACATGGCGCTCGGGATGCCGGTGATCATGCTCACGCTCCTGGGCTTCGGGCTGAGCTTCGACATCGAACACATCCCGCTCCTCCTCGCCGACCGTGATCGCAGCGCGGCCTCGCGCGAGTTGGCCCGCAGCATCCTGGGCAGCCACGAATTCGAGGCGGTGGCCGGCGGCGACGCCAGCGCCGCGGAGACAGCGCTGCGCCGGGGGCAAGCCATGGCCGCGCTGGTGATTCCCGCCGGCTTCGAACGCGAGCTTCTCGCCGGCCGCGACAGCCCGGTCCAGCTTCTCGTCGACGGCAGCGACGGCAACATGGCCCGCCAGATCATGGGCAAGGTCGATGCCATCGTGCGGGCCGCGAGCCAGCGCCGTGCCGGTTTCACGGAATCGCCGCCGCTCGGCGTGAAGGTCTACACGCTGTGGAATCCCGCCGGCCGCTCGGCCTTGTTCATGGTGCCCGGCGTGGCGGCGTACCTGCTCGCCATCGCGGCCGTGCTACTCACCGCGCTCACCGTCGCGGCCGAGTGGGAGCGCGGCTCGATGGAACAGCTCTTCGCCTCGCCGGTCGGCCGCCTGGAGATCGTGCTCGGCAAGCTCCTGCCCTACCTGGCCCTCGGCATGTTGCAGTTGCTGCTCGTGATCACCCTGGGCACCAGGGTTTTCGACGTGCCCATCCGCGGCAGCCTGCCGCTCATCTTCCTGGCCGGGCTGTTCTTTCTCGCCGCCATGCTTGGCCAAGGGCTGTTCATCTCGGTCATCGCGCGCAATCAACTCGTGGCCACGCAGGCCGGCGCGCTGTCGTCGCTGCTGCCCTCGCTGATTCTGTCGGGAATGCTGGTGCCCATCGAGAACATGCCGCGCATCCTCCAGGCGCTGACCATCGTAGTTCCCGCGCGCTACCTCGTGCACGCCCTGCGCACCCTGATGCTCAAGGGCGGTGGCTTCTCGGTGGTCGCGCTGGATCTCTTCGCGATGCTCGCCTTCACCGTCGCGATCCTGGCTCTGGCCACCCTGCGCTTCCAACGGAGGCTGGCATGACAAGGGTCTTGAGTCGACGGTGGACCGTCGAACTGGCGGCGGTGGTG
>JADGRD010000459.1 GCA_017881285.1 Pseudomonadota bacterium
AGGAGTGGTGTTTCCTGGCTCACCGCTTGCTACACTCATCTCTTGGCGCAGCCCACCATGACCAATCCATCGTCGCGGCCCCGAGCCGAGGACTTTCTCGAGCTCGTCCAGAAGAGCAAGCGCGGGCGCCTCAAGCTCTACATCGGTTTCGCCGCCGGCGTGGGCAAGACCTACCGCATGCTCGAAGAGGCGCACGCCCTCAAGAAGCGCGGCGTGGACGTGGTCATCGGCTTCATCGAGACGCACGGACGCGCCGATACCGCCGCCCTCATGCAGGGGCTCGAAGCCGTCCCACTTCGGCAGGTCGAGTACCGCGGTGTCCTCATCGAGGAGATGAGCATCAATCAGGTGCTCAAGCGCAACCCCGAGGTCGCCCTGGTCGACGAGCTGGCGCACACCAATCCACCCGGTAGCCGCAACAAGCGGCGCTACCTCGACGTGCTCGAGCTCCTGGGCGCTGGCATCAACGTCATCGGCGCCTTCAACGTGCAGCACCTGGAGAGCTTGAACGATCTGGTCGAACGGGTCACCGGCGTGGTGGTACGAGAAACCGTGCCGGACAGCTTCCTCAAACAGGCCGATCAGGTGGTCAATCTCGACCTTTCCGTCGAGGATCTGCAAGAACGCCTGCGAGCCGGCAAGATCTATCCGATGGATCGTATCCCGTGGGCGCTGGAGCATTTCTTCAAGGAACAGAACCTGGCCCATCTGCGCGAGCTGGCCTTGCGCGAGGTCGCCGAGAGCATCGAGCGCGCCGCCATCACCCGCCCGATGCCCACCGACGGCAGCGGCGCCCATGCCGCCACGCGCAGCCGCGTGATGGTCTGTGTTTCATCGGGCTCCCCGCGCACGCCCATGCTGGTACGCCGAGGCTCGCGCATGGCCGGCCGATTCAACACCGACTGGTTCGTGGTGTTCGTCGAGACCCCCGGCGAAGCGCCCAACGAGATCGATGCTGAACTGCAGCGCCATCTCTTCGCCAACATCGAAAGAGCTAAGGAGCTTGGCGCCGAGACCGTGCGTCTCAAAGGCACCGATCCGGTCGAGGCGATTCTCGAATTCGCGCGGTCGCACAACATCGGCCACATCGTAGTCGGTCGCTCGCAGCGGCCCTGGTGGAAGCAGATCTTCGGCCGCTCCATTCCGTTGCGTTTGGTGCGCGAGGCACCCCAGTTCGACCTGCACATCATTTCGCTCGAAGACGAGGTGACGGGATGACCTTCAGGAGCAAGCTCATGCTCACCATGGCGCCGCTCGTGGCCGCCCTGGCGCTGGTCGGCATCGTCTCCAGCATGATCACCTCCGTGCTGGCGCGCCAGCCGGGCACCATCTGGAAGGACAACTACCGCAGCGTCCTCGCCGCCCAGCGTATGAAGGAGAACGTGGAGCGGCTCTACGATTCCGCGCTCTTCGACCTTCAGGGCGTCCAGCCCCAAGCCGATCCGGTCGGCGAGCATGTCAAGCGGTTCGAACACGAGCTTACCGTTGAGGCGCAAAACATCACCGAGCCGGGCGAGGCAGAGGCGGTCGGGAAACTGCGCCTAACCTGGACGGCCTATCAGGCGGCACTCGATCGATATCGGGCTGAATCCGAGCCCGCCAAGCGGCGCGAGCTACTCTTCCCGCTCGTCACCCGAGCCTTCGACGGGGTCAAGCAGGCCTCGGATGAGATTCTGAATATCAACCAGGATGCGATGGTGCTCAAGGGCCAGCGCACGGAACTACGGGCCGCGCGGTTCGAGCGCTTCCTGACGGTCGCGGTGCTGGTGGCATCGGTGCTCGGGCTCCTGGCCTCGGTCAGTCTCACCGCGCGCCTGCTGCGCCCGCTCGGGGTGGTCTCGGCGGCCGTGCGTCGCTTTGGCCAGGGGGATCTGCAAGCACGTGCGCGCGTGCAGGGCGAAGATGACATTGCCCGGCTCGCGCAGGAGTTCAATACCATGGCCGATCGCCTGGAGCGCTACCGGCGCAGCTCGCTGGGTGAGATGCTGCAGGCGCAGCAGGCATCGCAGGCCGCCATCGACAGCCTCCCCGATCCGGTGCTCATGCTCGATGCCGCCGGCGCCCTGCAAGGCACGAACGAGGCCGCGCGCAAAATACTGAGCATCGATCCCGAGGAAAGTGGCAGTTCCACTCTGGAGCACGTGGATCCCGCCGTTCGTTCCCTGCTCGACCGTTTGCGTACCCATGTTCTCGGCGGCCACGGCGCCTACAGTCCCAAGGGCTTCGAGGACTCCCTACGCATCGCCGCGCCCGCAGGCGAGCGCATCTACCTCCCGCGCGCCACGCCCATCTACGGGGAAAGTGGCAGCATCACCGGCACCGCCCTCGTGCTTCAGGACATCACGCGTTTGTTCCGCTTCGACGAGCTCAAGAACAATCTGGTCGCCACCGTGGCGCACGAATTCCGTACGCCACTGACTTCCTTGCGCATGGCCATTCACTTGTGTACGGAAGAGGCCGTCGGATCGCTCACCACCAAGCAGGCCGACCTGCTCTTCGCCGCGCGCGAGGATTGTGAGCGGTTGCAGGCCATCGTCGACGACCTGCTCAATCTGTCGCGCCTCGAATCCGGCGGCATCGACTTGCAGAGACGCCGGGTCGAGCCGCAGTCGCTTGTCGACCTCGCCATCGACGTGCACAGCGCGGCCGCGGCAACGCAACGAATTGCCCTGCGTTCCGAGGTCTATCCCGGCCTTCCCGAGGCCTTCGCGGATCCCGATCGCCTGCATCTCGTGTTCGCGAATCTGCTGACCAATGCGATCCGCTACTCGCCAGCGGGCAGCGAGATCGTCGTGCGCGCTCTGCCGGCCACGGAAGCGCCCGGCGCCCCTCTAGAAGCCGTCAGGGGCCAAGGCTTCATTCGCTTCGAGGTCTGCGACCACGGCCCAGGGGTACCCGCCGAACATCAGGAGGGTCTGTTCGAAAAATTCTTTCGCGTTCCCGGCAGCCCTCCCGGCGGAGCTGGTCTTGGCCTCTTCATCGCGCGCGGGATCGTGCAGGCCCACGGTGGTCGCATTGGCGTGACCAGCGAGCCCGGTAAGGGCGCCACCTTCTGGTTCACCATCCCGACCGCACCCGATCGGCCAGCGCAGGCCGCATGAGGCTTGGCGAGCCACGCTACGAACAAGGCAAGACGCGCAGGATCTTGCTCTGGTTGCCGATGCTGGGGGCCGGGCAGGCCACGCTGCCGTCGGGGAAGGCGCGGAAGTCCTGGTAACGGCTGCGACGGAAAGCCCGTAGCGGGAGTGTTTGCATCCGTCAGTGCGGGCCATCACACCGCCTGCGGGTTGAGGACCAGCGGTGCCGTCGCCTGCTGGGGTAGCAACTCCTCCGGGCGAGGCCACGCCGCCGACGCGGTGAACGCGACGGCCGTCTCTTGCCGGAAATTACTGCGCTCATCGCCCTGCCCTTGGCCGAAGCCCTGGCCCTGGCCCATGCACGCGGAGTCATCCACCGCGACGTGAAACCGGACAACGTCATGATCGAAACCAGCGGCGATTCGAGCCACGTGGTGACGGCGAAGGGCCCGCCGACGCCCTGCGCGCATTCTTGAGGGGCGCATTGCGACAAGGGCCGCATCGCAGCTTGACACACGGGTACCCTCTGCCCCAAGCTCCCGGCATGCGAATAGACAACCACGTATCGGAATCTATGCGTCGCGCGTGCTGGAAGTTGTTCAGTCCGGCCGTCTTCGCCATGGTGATCGCGAGCTGCACGACCCAGGGGAGCTCATCGGGAACGGGAGGCAGCAAAGCCTCTGGCGGCAACAACAGCGGCTCCGGCGGCAATGGTTCCGGCGGAACAACGGCAGGTTCTGGCGGCACCACGGGTTCTGGAGGCGTGACCTCTTCTGGTGGTACGACGGGCACCGGTGGCAGTACGGCCACGGGGGGAACGACGAGCTCAGGTGGAACGACCTCCGCCGGCGGAACGACGAGCACGGCCGGCAGCAAGGCCACGGGCGGAACGACCTCCGCCGGCGGAACGACCTCCGCTGGCGGAGCAACCAGCGCTGGCGGCAGCTCGGCCGCCGGTGGAGCCACGAACACGGGGGGTACCAAAGCCACAGGAGGCGCTACTGCCGCGGGCGGCACGACGGCCGCGGGCGGCACAACCTCTGCCGGCGGCACGACAGGCGCGGGCGGCGGAAGCTCGACTGGCGTGACGGTGCAGCTCGATTCGACGCACCAGACGATCGAGGGATTTGGCATCAACGATACCTGGCAGGCAATACCGTCCGCTAAGGTGACCCCGCTTTTCAACCCGACCAGTGGGATCGGCTTGTCCATTCTGCGTATTGGCATGGCTGCCGATGGCAGCCTCTATA
>JADGRD010000460.1 GCA_017881285.1 Pseudomonadota bacterium
CTCGGAGGAATTCCGGTTCGCTTTTACCACCATGGCCAGCGCGTTCCAGCGAATCAGCGAGCGAATGCGGCGCTCGATGCCTGGATCGCCCGGGACCCGCGGCTGCTGGGTCACCGGAATGGTGTTCACGTAGGACGTGGTGGCATCGAAGGGCAGGTGCGCCCCCGAGCGCCGCGCGTGATCGACGAGCTGCTCGAGAAGAAAATGGGCGCGCTCGACCCCTTCGCGCTCGAGTGTCGAGGCAAGGGACTCAATCCATTCGCGCGTTTCCTGCGGGTCGACGTCCTGGGCGAGCTCGGGTCGGTCGGTGGGTGTGGCCATGAATGTATTCCGTGGAGGGGAACGACAGAGTATTCCAGGAAATCGGAGGCAAGGCTCGGGTATCCATGGAGCCCCGAGCCAAGGGTACCGTCATTCGCTCCACGACCCATAGGATGCACGGCCGAGCCGGCGCGTTGCACCGTCGGGGCGGGAACGTGAACTCGCGAGCCTCTTGGGCTAGAACGGGCGCCAAGGAGTCAATCCTATCCGATGCTCCCCTTCGGCCCCATTTCCACCGCGCGCCAGCGGCTGCCGCTCTGGCTGAGCGCGCTCGCAGCCTCCGCCTGCCTGTCCACGTCCACCGCGCGGGGGCCGACCGAACCGACCGCCATCGCAAGGAACGCCATGACCGATCTGGAAGCCCAAGTTTTCACCGACCCTGACAGCGGACTTGCCCTGCCCTACCGCCTGTTCGTCCCCCCGGCTTGCACGGCGGAAACGCCCTGCGGGTTGCTCCTCTTCCTGCACGGGGCGGGCGAGCGCGGCAGCGACAACCAGGCCCAGCTCGGCAACGACGCCCTCGGCCTGATCGGACCGGCGGTGCAAGCGGGAAACCCCACCATCGTAGTCTATCCCCAGTGCCCGAAGGACATGCAGTGGGTGGACGCGCCCTGGGCCGACGGCTCCTACACCCTCGCGCAGACCCCCATCAGCCAGCCCATGGCCGCGACGCTCAAGCTGCTCGCGTCGCTGCAAGCAAATTTCTCCGTGGATCCGCATCGTCTTCTCGTCACCGGCCTCTCCATGGGCGGTTTCGGGACGTGGGACATCGTCGCCCGGCACCCCACGATGTTCGCCGGTGCACTGGCCCTGTGTGGGGGTGGCGATCCGGCGGCCGCCCCCGCGATTCGCGACGTTCCCGTGTGGGCCTTCCATGGCGACCAGGATCCGGCAGTCCCGGTGCGCGGCTCGCGCGAGATGATCCAGGCCCTGCGCAAAGCTGGCGGCAACCCGCGCTACACCGAGATTGCCGGTCACGGCCACAACGTGTGGATCGTCGCCTACCGAGACACCGAGGTTCTGCGCTGGCTGCTTTCGCAGCGACGTGCACCTTGAACGGTGTAACCTCGGGCCGACGTGCTGCCGGTCATCGTCGAAAACGTCCCGCTCGCGCCCCTGACGACCCTGGGTCTGGGCGGGACGGCGCGCTTCTTCGCTGACATCGCGGATGCCGCCGAGGTTGCCCCCGCCCTCGCGTGGGCGCGGGACATGAACCGTCCTGTCTTCATCCTCGGCGGCGGCTCGAACCTGGTCGTCGCCGACGAGGGATTCGCTGGCCTCGTCCTACGCATGCGCACGCGCGGCCGGCGGTGGAGCGAGGACGGCGCTGAGACCCGCGTCCAGGTGGAGGCCGGCGAGGCCTGGGACGATGTCGTCGCCGAAGCGGTCGCGCGCAACGCCGCGGGTATCGAATGTCTGTCCGGCATTCCCGGCGGCGCGGGTGCGGCGCCGGTGCAGAATATCGGCGCCTACGGACAGGAGATCGCCTCGGTGCTTCGCCGCGTGCGGGTTCTGGAGCGCGAAAGCCTGGAGGCGCGCGACATCGAGGCTGGCGCATGTGGTTTCGGCTACCGCGACAGCCTCTGCAAGCGCGAGCCCGACCGTTTCGTAGTCTTGTCCGTCACCCTGGGCCTGGCGAAGAACGGCCCACCGTCGGTGCGCTACCTGGAGCTCGCCTCCGTCCTCGCGGCCCAGGCGCGCCCAAGCCTGGCCGACGTCCGGGAAGCCGTGCTGGCCTTGCGCCGCAAGAAATCCATGGTCCTCGACGAGGCCGATCCCAACCGTCGCAGCGCGGGCTCGTTCTTCACCAACCCTGTCGTAACCGCCGCCGCTGCCGATGATATCGCCACGCGCGCTGGCGGTGAAATACCGCGCTTTCCGCTGCCCGACGGCCGCGTGAAGCTCGCGGCCGGCTGGCTCATCGAGCACGCGGGACTCGCCAAGGGCTTCCGCCTGGGCCCGGTGGGGATCTCGTCGCGACACGCGCTCGCGCTGGTGCACCACGGGGGCGGCACGACGAAGGATCTCCTCCGCCTCGCCCTGCACGTACGAACCTCCGTGTTCGAGCGCTTCGGCATTTCGCTCGTGCCCGAGCCCGTCTTCCTGGGGCTGACCTGGCCGGTGTAGAGCGCCGACCGGTAGTAGCTGGCCGACCGCGGCGCCCACCAGCCCATCTGAATAGGCGAGGATCCCGCCGGCCTCGGCGCGCCCCTGGCAGCCCTGATGTATGCTCCCCGCAGCCATGCAACCTCTCGGGCAGCGGGCTCGCCGTCACCTCTTGTGGCTGACGGCAGCCGCGTTCGTGGCGCTGTCAGCCGGGATCGTGTGGGAGGCCCGGCACGATGCGGGCGTCGCGTTTCTGTCCGCCCGCGAGCCCGCGGAGTGGATCCTCTATCCGGTCCCGTCCGAAACCACGGCTCATGCCGAAGTCGAGCTCGACAGCCTCTTTCGCCGCTCCTTCTCCCTGGCGGCGCCGGTGGCGCGGGCCCGCTTGCGCGTGCGGGCCTTTCGCCGTTTCGAGCTCAAGCTCAACGGCCACGCGGTCGCGACCAGCGCTCCCGGCCAATCGTGGAAGGCCACCAGCGAGGTCGACGTGGCCGGATGGCTGCAAACCGGCGCGAACCAGCTCGAGGTCCGCGTCGGCAACGAGAATGGGCCGCCAGCCTTGTGGCTGGACCTGGAGCTGCCCGCCGGCTCGCTCGCCACGGATCGTCGCTGGGATGCTTCCGAGGCGGGCGCGACATGGAGGGCCGCCGCGCTCGCCTCCGCGCCCATGCAAGGTCATCGCTTCGATCCCGACGGCCTGGTCCGGGCGCCCAGCGAGGCGCTCGCGGCCCGCTGGCCCACGCTGCTCGGCCTGGCCATGCTGGCGGCGGCGGTGGTAGTGGCGGCCGGGTTCTTGCGGCGTCGGTGGCCCTCGCTCCTGCCCCCGGCGCGAACCGCGTACGGTGTGGCGCTGCTGGCCGCGCTGCTGTGGACCGCCTTGTTTCTCAACAACAACCGCAGCCTGGACCCCGTCGCTGGTTTCGATGCGCGGCACCACCTCGACTACGTCGAGTACATCCTCGACCACGGCGCGCTGCCGTCGGCCGATCAAGGCTGGCAGACCTATCAGCCCCCGCTCTATTACTTGCTGGCGTCGGGGCTGCTCAAGCTCGTGGGGGCAACCACCCAAGATGCGGGCGGGGTGCTCGCCCTCCGGTTGCTCGGGCTTCTCTGCGGGGTGTGCAATCTCTTCCTCGTTGCCGCTTGCCTGCGCCGTCTGTTCCCCGGGAACGAAAGGCGACAGGTTCTGGGCACCCTCCTCGCGGCCTTTCTGCCGTGCCAGCTCTACCTCTACCAATTCCCAACCAACGAGATGCTCCTCGTGACCTTGGCGAGCGCCACGCTGCTCGCTGCCCTGTGGCTCCTCGACCAGGACGACCCGCCCCTGTCACGCTACCTACTGCTTGGGGCATGCGTAGGCCTGGCTCTCCTCGCCAAGGTCTCCGCGTTGCTCCTCGCGCTGGCGTTGCTCATGGCCATGGCCACGCATAGCATCCGCCAACCCCGTCCGGTCCTCGCGCGAATCCTCGCCAAGCTCGGGCTCGGGGTTCTCACCACGCTCTTGCTCTGTGGCTGGCACTACCTGCGGTTGTGGATCGATTTTGGCACCCCCCTGGTTGGGAACTGGGACAGCACGCTGGGCATGAACTGGTGGCAGGCGCCGGGGTACCGCACCTTGCACGACTATCTGCGCTTCGGCCGCGCGCTGGTCGCGCCCATGTTCGCGGGCTTTGCTGGCGTTGCGGATGGGCTCTACTCCACGCTCTGGGGCGACGGCCTGTGTTCCGGATTTCCCGACGTCGGCACGGCCCCGCCCTGGTCCCGTGATCTGATGTCACTGGGATTTCTGCTGGCCATGGTGCCAACCCTTGGCTTGCTGGCCGGAGGGCTCGCCAGTCTGGTCGCCTGGTTCCGCCAGCCGAGCCTGGTGGGCACGTTCGGCAAGATCTTCCCGAG
>JADGRD010000461.1 GCA_017881285.1 Pseudomonadota bacterium
TTCTTGTGGTCGAGCGCGCCGATGAGCGTGGCGCCGGACTGTACGCCGATCCGGTGGGTTGTTGTCGGGTCGACGCCTGCCTTCTTGATGGCGCTGGGATTGGCGTTCGACGACCGCCACATCGGCACGCCGGAGGAGCTTCCGCATCGTCCATTTCTGCTGATGTACTTCGCCATCGTGGCCTGGACGGGCGCGGCGGGTACATTTGCGATGTTGCGGTCCCGACGCTTCGGCCGCCTTGTTCAACCGATCATCGCTTGCTCGGTTCTCCTGCTCATGGCCGTCCCAGCCATGAACGGCGTGAACCTCCAGAAGATTCGAACCATGCCCAATGAGACTTGTACGCGCATCCCGACCGGCCTGCTGCGCGTCGCCGAATTCATGCGTGACCACGGCAACGCCCGCGACGTGTTCCAAGCCTCGACGTTCGACCCGCTTTTCGTCATCGCCGCCTTGTCGGATCGGCAACCCTACTTCGACCAGCAGATATTCTTGGTGCGGCCCAGCGAGCAGCCCCTGCTCGCCACGCGCGCCGTGCAGGTCGTGAAGCTCATGCAACTCGAAGACCCCGGCATGGTGATCATGGCCGCTTACCGGATGGGGCTGCGATGGTTTCTCCTCTCACCCGAACATGCCGTGGCATGGCCAACGTCCATCGCCGGAACGCCGGCATTCCAGGTCGACGGCTTCAAGTTGTACCGGTTTGACTGACCGATCGCAGGGCCGTAATCGTTAGAAACGCTCTCCGGGCGCGTTGGGCGTGGCCTCGACGGTATCGAGGTCGCCTACGCTTGGCCCGCGTCGCGCGGCTCGCCGTAGCGGCGGCGCAGGACGCGGCTTCCCCAGAACGGTGGGCCCCTGGCCGGCGACCGGCGCGGCGAAGCCGCGTGGGGCAGGGGCAGGGCGGGTAGGCCCTAGGTCCCGTAGGGACAGCCATGGACGGCTCTTCCGTGGGCGGACCCAGGTGGCGCAGGTAGCGGGCGATGCTTTGGGGGTCGAACATCTGTGCCGCTATCTTGCCCGCCCACCCATTGCGAACGACCGGCTGCAAGAACTGCCCGACGGCCGGCTTGCCGTGCGCTTCAAGCAAGCCTGGCGAGATGGCACTACCGATATTGTGTTCACGCCGCACGAGCCGCTCGAGACGCTGATCCCGTTGATTCTCCGCCCTCGCTGTCACCTCGTCCGATACCGCGGCATCCTCGGTCCCGCGGCCGAGGATCGCGCCAAGGTGGTGCCGAGACCGGTAGCATCGCTCGCGCCAGATACGGCGGGCATCGATGCGGCAGGCGCCGACAAGGGGGCCACCGGTGAATCCTGCGACATCGACATCACCAAGATACCAAGAGTCAGCCGATTGCCTGAGCAGCGCCCCCAAGTGGGGCCAGGGATAGGCTATATCCATGGCGGCATTCCCCGCAGAAACGGGCTTGTTTCTGGGGCGATGTCACCAAGAGTGATGGACCAGGCTGCGCAGCTTCGAATCGTAGATTCTCTGCACAGCGGCCATCGTCGCGTCCGAGAGCGCAGGTAGCGCCGCGGCTTTGAGGTTTTCTTCGACCTGGTCGGGACGCTTGGCGCCTGGGATCGCGCAGGTCACGGCGTCGTTCATCAAAATCCAGCGCAAGGCGAAGGTCGCCATGGTCGTGCTCGCGGGAACCAGTGATCGCAATTCCTCGACCGCACCCAGCCCGGTTTCGAAGTCGATGCCCGAAAAGGTTTCCCCGCGATCGAAGGCCTGACCGTGGCGATTGAAGGCGCGGTGATCATCGCTGGCGAAGGTCGATTTCGCCGTCATTTTTCCCGCCAGCATGCCTGACGAAAGGGGCAAGCGCGCCAGGATGCCGACTTGTTTGCGCTTCGCCTCTTTGAAGAAGAGGTCGGCCGGCCGCTGGCGGAAGATGTTGTAGATGATCTGCACGCTCTGCACGTTGGGATACTCGATGGCCTTGAGCGCCTCTTCCACGCGCTCGACGCTGACGCCGTAAAACCGAATTTTGCCGGCCTTCGTCAGATCGTCCATCACGGCAAAGACCTCGGGCCGGTAGTAAACGTCGGTTGGCGGACAGTGCAGTTGCACCAAATCCAAGGCGTCGACTTGCAGGTTCTTCAAGCTGCGCTCGACGAATGCGGTCAAGTTGGCACGGTTGTAGCCATCGGCGTTGTGCGGGTTCAGCCGACGGCCGGCCTTGGTTGCTATGATGATAGGTTCACTGCGCTCGCGGCGCAGGCGCGCAAGCAATTGTTCGCTGTGGCCGTCGCCGTACACATCCGCCGTGTCGAAGAAGCTCACGCCCAGATCGACCGCGCGATGAAGCGCCTTGAGCGAGTCGGCATCCTCGACCGGTCCCCAGGTGCCACCGATGGCCCAGGCGCCGAAGCTGATCGAGGAAACGTTCCAACCGGTTCTTCCAAGTGGTCGTCTATCCATGTGCGTAAGCATACGAGATCCCTTACTCCCGGAGCCAGTTCGCCACGAAGAGCCCGTGGCCGCCACCCTGGGTGACCCCGGCTGACACGGCCGTGTTGTTTAGATCTGTCGTCAGGTAGTCGTCGGTCCACGGACCGTTCGCAGGCGCCTTCGAGGTCAGAATGCAACTGGTGTCGGTGCACTGGTCGAGCTTCCACGACACGCCACTGATGCTGTTCAACGACATCCAATTCCACCAGTCGTTCGTCGAATCTCGGCACACGTAGTCGTCGCCTTTGGCGACAACCCCGCCGTCCGAGGGCGTGGCGCCGAATTCTGTGACAAACAACGCCAGTCCCTTGGTCAAAGCCGCGTTCGCCTTGTCGCGCAGCTTCTGTTTGTGCGTACAAGCATAGAAGTGCAGCGTGTACATGAGATTCTTGGTTCCGCTGGTCGGACTGACGGGCGTCGCGGCTGCGATGTCGACGTCTTGCGAATAGGTTGGCGTCCCCATGACGATGATGTTGTCCGGATCCACCGCCCGGATGGCATCCACCACCGCCTCGTGATACGGCTTGATCTTGTCCCAGGTGTAGCCGTTTGGTTCGTTGTACGGTTCCCAAATCAGGTTCGGGTAGTTTCCATACTTCTGCGCGAGAGCCGTGAAGAACGCGATGGAATCCGCTTGCTGATCAACGGCCTTCTCGGTGTGCCAATCCACCAGGACGTACACTCCGACGGCGATGGCGTTCTGGATGATGGTCTCGACCTTGGCAAGCATGGCGGTCTTGTTGGCGTCACCGGTCAAATAGCCTTTGGACGCCTCGGTCCCCATGGATGCGCGAATAGCACTCAACTTCCAGTTGTCGCGCATGAACAGAAGCGCGTCCTGACTTTCCGCGAACGCCCGGCTCTCCCAGTTTAGCCACATGCTGCTGACGCCCTTGAGCTGGACAAGATCGCCCGAGGCGTCCTTGAGCATGGTTCCATCGACTTGTAATTGGCCGTGCACGTACACAGGCGATCCAACCGGTGCGGTAGGATCTCCGACAGAGGCCTCGGAACCGCTGGATTCGAGTGGCCCTACCTCGGGCTTGGGGCGGGCCTCTGGCGCCCAAACCAGATCAACTCCCATCCTGTAACTATCGGGCACATAGACGTCAGCCGTCTTCTGCGCGACATCGTTGAGCGGGGCTACGTCATCCGATGGGGCCGCGTCGACCACATTCGTGGTGGGCGACTTTGCGCAACCAAGCACAGTGATGAAACTGGCCATGAGAAGGGGAACGAAGACCGGGCGTCGCAAGTACAGCATGATGTGAACTCCTGGGATGATGAACAGTTGCCGGCCCAGCGATGGGAACGCCGTCACCAAACTTCGCCAATTCATCGGAACGATTCCACCGACGGACATGTCCGGTGTCCGCGGACACTCCGGACGTCCGGTCCGGAGTTGTGAAACAGGCTCTGGAAAGACCCGGGTTCGTCGCTCCCGTCGTCGGCATCGTGCCAGCCCTTTATGCCGTCTCGCCGCTGCCCATCAGCGCCCAGGTGCTTCAGCTCCGGATCCTTTCAAAACCCGACTTGCCCAAAATAGGCAGCTTATTAGTTTACTACAGGTGTTGAGCGGATCTAGAACATCAGGACCATCGCCCGCTGGCGCAGGAACTCGAGAATCTCACCCGTCCAAAGCCGACGCGAGCACAACTTGGAAAGGATCGGAGAATGGATTCCACCGTAGGTTTGCATGCCTTTTCTAGGACCGGTTTCACCCTCGCGGGCGTTGCTCTGCTCATCGGGCTCGCCGCGTGCGGCGGCCTCGGAGAACGTCCCGGAAACGGCGCCGGCGCGGACGCCGCTCTTCCTCCCATCTGGCCAGCCGAGGTCACGGTCAATACCTGCGAGGACT
>JADGRD010000462.1 GCA_017881285.1 Pseudomonadota bacterium
CGAGGATCGCGAGCTCGTGATGCAACAGGCTCATGACGTGGAGGCGAACCGGGGGATGCGGGCTCTGGAGCACAGAATCGTCCGCAAAGACGGCGCCGTCCGTTGGGTTCGGAGCACGCCTGTTCCGCAATACGGGCCCGACGGCTCCCTGGTCGCCTACGACGAGCTGATACAGGACATCACCGAGCGCAGGGCGTTGCAGGAAGAGGTCGTCCAGGCCCAGAAGATGGAGGGCATCGGACGTCTCGCCGGCGGCGTTGCCCACGACTTCAACAACCTGCTCACGGCGATCCTGGGCAACGTGGAGATGTGCAAGGTCGACCTCCCGCCCGAGCTGCCACGCGACCATCCGGCCCGGCTCGACCTGCAGGAGGTCGCGACCGCCGGGGAGCGGGCGGCCACGCTGACTCGCCAGCTCCTGGCTTTTGCCAGCAGGCAGATCGTCGCGCCGGTGCGCCTCGATCTGAACGCCCTCGTCGCCGACTCGCTCAAGATGCTCCAGAGGCTCCTGGGCGATGACATAGAGATCGAGACCACTCTGGACGTCGGGGCCGGCACGGTGGAGGCGGACCCCGGTCAGATCCAACAGCTGCTCATGAACCTGACCCTCAACGCTCGCGATGCCATGCCTAATGGCGGGCGCTTGCACATCGAGACTGCCGACGAGACGATCGGGCCCGAGTCTGCCGGGGCTTATCCCGGCGCATTGCCGGGACAGTACGTGCTTCTGGCTGTGGCGGACACCGGTATCGGGATGAGCGACGAGGTGCGGTCGCATCTCTTCGAGCCGTTCTTTACGACGAAGGGCCTCGGTAAGGGCACCGGTCTGGGCCTGGCTACGTGCCATGGCATCGTCAGGCAGATGGGCGGCCACATCCTCGTGTACTCGGAGCCGGGTCAGGGAACGACTTTCCGCATCTACCTGCCCCGGAAGGACGGGCCCGCCGAGCCGGCTCCCGTCGTTGCTCAACACAAGCCCAAGCCTAGCGGAATCGAGACCGTCCTCGTCGTCGAGGACGAGCCGCGCGTCCGCCGTCTAGCCGTGCTTGGCCTGCGGGCCCACGGCTACGCCGTGCTCGAGGCCGGGGATGGCGCAGAGGCGATCGAACTCGCCGGTCGCGTTGGACCCTCCATCGACCTCATCGTCAGCGACGTAATGATGCCGGGGATGAGCGGGCCCGAGGTCCTGGGGCAGCTAGCCGTCCTCGCTCCCAGAGCGCGCGCCTTACTGATGTCGGGCCACGCCGAATCCACGGTGCTCTCCCGAGAAACCGCGGCCCGGTGGGCCTTCCTGCCAAAGCCATTCACCCCCGAGCGTCTCGCTCGGAAAGTTCGCGAAGTCCTCGACGGAGGCACGCCAGTCTGAGGCGCGGGTTCTACCCATCGGCCTCGCCGGCATTCCATCGGCCTCGCCGGCATTCGCATGAGACCAGCGCGCTTCGCCGGGGTCTGAGGCTGCGCCGGCAGCAGCCGCCCGCTTCAGGATCAGGATTCGGGAAGAGCGGCGAAGGCCTTCTTTGTGTTCATGTACCACTTCATTCCCGACACGGGATGCCTCCACCTGTCCTGCATGCTCTTCCGGGCGCTCTTGTGCGTTTCGTCACCCGTTGCAACCATCTCCTTCAGATGGCTGTCTTGCGCCTTTATGACCTCGTCAGCCGTATTCCCCTGGAATGGAGCATCACATGGTCCACCCATTTGCTTGCATGTCATCGTCTTCATATTCATCTCCTCAAACCCCGCGCGGGGTTTAGTGGCGAGCTCAGTCCTCAGCTCGCAGCTTTCTTCACCAGCGCGGCGATCCTTGCCTCGCCGGCGGCGGTCAACTCCGTCAGAGCGAAGGCGGTCGGCCACATGGCACCTTCGTCGAGGTTCGCCTTGTCGCTGAAGCCGAGTGTCGCGTACCTCGCCTTGAACTTGCCGGCATCCTGAAAGAAGCAGACGACGTTGCCATCCTTGGCGTAGGCGGGCATCCCGTACCAGGTTCTCGGCGAGAGGTCCGGCGCAGCGGCTTTGATGATGGCGTGGAGCCGTTCGGCCATGGCGCGATCCGGTTCCGCCATCTCGGCGATCTTCGCGAGCACGTCACTTTCGCCGTCCGTCTTGTCTGCGCGCGGGCTGCGGCGCGAGGCCGCCTTCAGCTCCTTGGCGCGCTCCTTCATTGCCGCGCGTTCGTCGGCCGTGAACCTCTCGACCGTCTTGTCGCTCGCTACGGTGCTCTTCGCGGACTTGTGCATGTCTGTCATTGCAGTGCTGGGGCGACTTTCGCCGGCTGGAGGATCCGGATGGCATTTCCGAATGGGTCGCGGACGCCCATGTCGATGCCGTAGAAGTGCTCGGTCGGCTCCTGGGTGAAGTCCGCGACGCCGCGCGCCTTCAAGGTCTCGTACAGACCCCGGACGTCGTCCGCCAGGAAGACGAGGGAGCCCATGGCGCCCTTGGTAATCAGCTCGCGGAGCTGGGCAGCGGTGGCTTCATCGTGCACCGGCGGGCCCGGTTCCTCCAGGAAGATCTCTATGCCGGGGTCGCCGGGGACGCGCACCGTCAGCCAGCGGAAGGAGCCCTGCTTGATGTCCCGGCCCACTTCCAGCCCGAGCTTGTTGACGTAGAAGTCGAGAGCCTCGTCCTGGTTGAGGACCTTGACGGAGGTTACGTTGAGCTTGGTGATCATCGGTTGCGTTCGCCTCTGCGAGATTCGGTGGGGACGACCCTCATGCTAGGGAGCCACCACCGCGCCGGCTTCTCCAAAACTGCTCGATTGCGTGGCCACTCCGGCGGCCCCTGCCACCTGTGCCGCTACCACCGGCCGCGTGGCAGTCATCTGGAAGCAGTTTGGCGCGACCATCGGCGCATGCCCCCCGCGGTAGTCCGAGGGCGTCTCGCCGACGATCTGCCGGAACGTGCGGCTGAAGGTCCCCAGGCTGTTGAAGCCGACGTCGAGGCAGATGTCGGTGACGCTGCGATCGGTTTCGCGCAGCAGGAACATCGAGCGCTCCACACGGCGCCGCTGCAGATAACGGTGCGGCGTCTCGCCGAAGACGGCACGGAAGGCGCGGCTGAAATGCGCCTCGGAGACACAGGCCACCGCCGCCACGGCCCGGATGTCGAGCGGCTCGGCGTAGGCGCGGTCCATGGCGTCGCGGGCGCGCAGCAGGCGCCGGTTGAGGTCCTCGACTTTTCGGCTCACGGTCAAACGCTACGCCATCAGAGGCGCGTTCTCGGCCCGGGTCGCGGGGTGTTCCATCACCCGCAGCTTGGGGGGCGACCGGCGCGGCGACCCTAGCCGGCGGTGGGGACCGGGCCCTCGCGGACGCCGATCACGTTGCCGGCGGGGTCCTTGAACCAGGCCCCGCGCGCAGGGCCGACCTGGGCGATGAAGTTGACGGTCTTCGGCGTCTCGTATTCCTCGAATGTGACCCCACGGGAGGTCAGGTCGCGGATGACGGCCTCGATATCGTCGACTTCGAAGTGCGCCACAGTCTGGCCTCCGGCGCCGGGTTGCCCGCGCCGGATCGTCAGTTGCGACCCCTTGCCGGCACCGAACCGGAAGCTGAACGGGTTCTCATCGAGGAGCTTCAGGCCGAGCTGCTCCTGGTAGAACTTCTTGGCCTGGTCGAGGTCCGTCACCACCAGGGTCGTCACTACGAGCGAATCAACAAGCATCTTCGTCACCTCAATCATGAGCAGTGAAGAGGGCGCTGCGAGAGTCTCACGCCTCGGATGCGCCGCGCAGCCACCGCCTGGCTGCCGCGGTCCTTCGGTCTACGCGGAAGGGCCCGCCGGGATGGCGCCCATCTGCTGCATCATCGCCAGGGCGTCGATGACACCCCAGTGCTCGCGCACGAGGCCGTCGTCGCCGAAGAGAAACATGTCGATGAGCGAGACGTCGACCTTCTTGCCTGAGGCCGGCATGCCCATGAACTCGCCCTTGTTGGTCCCCGTATACCTCACGCGCGCGACGACCTTCGAACCGCTCGCGAAGACGTCCTGGACGTCCATATGCAGGTCGGGGAACGCCGCGCGTTGCATTCGGAAGAAGTCGCCGACGCCCGCTTTGGTCGGGGCGAGGCCCGGTGTCACCTCGTGCTCGACGAAATCGTTCGCCAGATGGTTGCTGAACCCGCCGATATCTCCGGCGTTGATCAACTCGTACAGGCGTCGCGCAGTTGCTGCGTGATCCGTTGACATCTAGAAGCGCCCGTGACCTTTCTGGGCGCACGCCGCGCCCGCCCGGACGGCTCGGTCTCGCCCGTGGCCCTGCGCGACGGTGAGCCATCTCCTTCGGCGATGGCTTTACCATTGCCTTCGGCGATGGCTT
>JADGRD010000463.1 GCA_017881285.1 Pseudomonadota bacterium
ATCACCACGCCCGGTAGGATGAAACGTACACCGCCGCCGAAGCTGGCGTGGATGTCCTTGAGCTTGGAGCGCACCGGGGGCGGCAGTGTGTCGGGCGGTGGCACGGTGGTGCCGTCGGGGTGACGATCGAGGAGTGTCGCGGCGTCGACGAAAATCGCCGCGGCGACATTGAAGCGCACCTGTGTCCAGGGCAGTCGTAGTCGCAGGAGCACCGCCTGATCTTCGACTTGTGCGCTGAAAAGCGTGTCGCCGTGGAACTCGTTGGTGAGATAACCGCGCAGGTTTGGCCCGCCGATGCGCAGCTGCTCCGTAACGGGAACCCCGTGGTCCGAGGTGGGATAATCGAGGACCATTTTCAGAATGAGGGACGGGTAGTTCCACCGGAAGCGGCCGTACAGCTCCATCCGCGTCTCGAACTTGGAGTAGTCGAAGTCCGAAACCCAGTATCGGTCGGAAACCTCGTTCTTGAGGAGGAGAAGAATGCCTTGCCGGAGGCCTTCCTCGGCGCGCGTGTCGTCGTATTGGAATTGGAACTGCAAGAGGAAAATGCGACCGCTGCGGGAGTTATAGGGCAGGGGTGTTGCGTCCGGCGCCAATCCTTCGGCCGGGTTCACGGCCTGGGACCGGGCCGAGACCCCAAGGAATGCACGGGTGTGCGGTGACAGTACCCAGCCGATCTGACCGTCGCCGCCGGCCACGATGGTTGGCACCTGCATGACCATGCGGTGGTTGGCGAAGAACCGCATCTGCTCGCGGCGGTAGAGGGCGCTCATCGAGTAGGTGAGCGGGGCGCCCACGACGAGCGGGTCGCGGTACCCCACGAAGGCGTAGCTGCGGGACTGGCCGATCTGCCCCGCGCTGATGAGCTGCACATCGCGGCCGAAAAGATTCTGGTTCGCATAGACAACGCCGCCGGCCCAATCGTCACTGCCGAAGCTGGCCGTGGGAAAGAGGATCCAGGGCTGCTTGCCGACGGCCTCCACCACAACCTCGACCGGGTAGGTGATTTCGTCCAGATACATGCGCCGGACCGCCTCCGGCGTGGGCAAGTCGATGAAGACGCGCACGCTACTGAACAGGTCACTCTCGATCAGGCGCTGCTCGGCCGCGCCGAGCACCGCGAAATCCAGGGGATCTCCCGAGTAGAGGTGCATCCGCGCCGTCAGTACCCGAGTCGTGACGTTGGTCGCACCACGGACGACGACGCGATCGACGACAAGCCGGGCCTCGGCGGGCGTGGGCACGATGATCGCACCAACCAAAATCAGGCCGGTGAGGCGGAAGAGAACGCCGGACATAGTGCTGTCCCTTTCGGCATATAGAGGAATCGATTGCAACCTCTGCGCCACCCCGCCTGACACGGGAATAGGCACGAAGGTGACGCAAGTACAGCCTCCTTCCCTCGAAATGACAGACCAAGCACTTCATTTTGAATGAACCAGCCAGTCCTCCGAGCCGCGTACGCCGCAATCCCGAGCCTTGCTTGGTCTGCTCCTTGGCCCGAAACCTGCTTTGCCACGGTGGCGACAAACCGACGGACCGAACCTGAATGGAGGCTAGACGAATCGACGAAGCGAATGCGAATTTACGCCGGAGCCTTAAGCTGAGCTGGCGGGACTTCTGCAAGCGCCTATACCGGCGGTACGAGGATCACGGGCTCGCTGACGCCGCGGCCACCCTCGGCTATTACTTCCTCTTTGCTCTGTTCCCGTTTCTGTTCTTCTTGGCAACGCTTGCCGCCTTCATTCCTCATGCACGTTCATCCCTCGATACGTTGCTGGAGCGCACTCGCGCCTTCCTGCCGTCCGAGGCGAAGGGCGTGCTAGAGCACCACCTGCGTGGGCTGGTGGCCAGTTCCAAGCCGCATCTGCTGACCCTGGGTCTCGCCGTGGCGCTCTACTCGGCGTCACGGGGGGTGAACGCCGTGCGTACGGCCCTCAACCGCGCCTACGACGTCAAGGAGTCCCGCCCGCTGTGGAAGACCGAGCTGCTCGCGTTCGGCATGACCGTCGGGGGAGGACTGCTCCTGCTGGTGGGAATCGCCGTGTTGGTTGCGGGCGGCAGTGCCGGCCAATGGGCGGCTCGCCATCTTTCCATTGCCGACGAGTACATGACCGTCCTCCGGTGGATCCGCTGGCCGGTCACCACGACCGCGATCATGCTCGCCGCCGCGCTCAGCTACTACCTGCTGCCCGACGTCGAGCAGAAGTTCAAGTTCATCACCACGGGCTCCATGATCGGGACACTGGTTTGGCTTCTGGCGAGCTGGTGTTTTGGAATCTACGCTTCCCATTTCGGCACCTACAACCTCACCTACGGCTCGATCGGAGGCGTCATCGTGCTTCTGATCTGGTTCTACATCACGGGGTTCATCCTGCTCATGGGCGGGGAGATGAACGCGATCCTCGAGGACGCTTCACCGGATGGCAAGGAGAGCGGCGCGCGAGCCTCCGACCAGGCTCCGCCGCCCCTCGACGAGCGCCCGAGCGCCATGCCTGCGGGCGCGGTAGATTCCGCGGCCGTCGCCGAGCGCACCCGGGGCGGCACATCGCCGGGCATGCGCCAACCTCCTACGGGAGGTGTTCGCCGGTGAGCGTCCCTAGCCATTGACTCATCCAAACTGATGGCCACGGCAGGTCATCTTGGTCAAACGGGTCACTCCTCCAGACCCTGCCCCGCGGCAAGCCATTGATCTTGCTGGCGTCTCATCGGTGGCCCGAAAGCTGCTGTTGGTGCGTGCAGACAATGAGGAGGTTAGTGTGCCCCAAGAAGTCGAATCCGTTGCATCCATCCGCGCCCGCGCCGAACAGCGCCTCGACAAACATCAGCGGATGATGGAGGTGCTCACCGCGGCGCTGGGAAGGCCACGCACCGTCTATGTGACGCTGTCGATGGTTGTCGGATGGATTGCCTTCCATGTCGCTGCGCCCAAGCTATTGGGCTGGCGGAGCATTGACCCGCCTCCCTTCTTCTGGTTGCAGGGGATGGTTGCGCTGTCCGCGCTGCTGATGACGACCTTGGTCCTCATCACGGCCAATCGCCAGACGCGAAACGCGGAGGAACGCTCGCACTTGGACTTGCAGATCAACCTGCTCGCCGAGCACAAGGTGGCCAAACTGATCGCGCTGGTCGAAGAGCTGCGCCGCGATCTGCCCATGGTGCGCGATCGGATCGATCACGAAGCCAACGACATGCAGGAGGCGGTCGATCCCCACGCAATGCTGGAGGCGTTGGAGAGAGCAACGGAAAGCGAGCAGTCCAGGGCCCAGGAAGCACCCGCCATCATTGCCGGGAAGACCTGAGCAATCGCGAGAATCCGCGGCAATTCGACCGTCGTCGCGCGGTCACTGACCCCTCCAAATTGATGGCGACGGCACGTCATCTTGGTCGACGTGGCCGGTCCTCCCGACCCCCCCCGTGTCGCAAGTGTCCGAAGTTGCTTGCTTACTGACGGTGGCTCGAAAGCTGCTGTAGTGAGTTTCGTATGCAAGTCAACAAATTCGGCGGTATTTCCCATGGCACCAACAAACGGTCCTCTGCGTAGACTCGAATCTTGGGTCTGTGCGTTGCAACGACTCGTCGACGTTCTCATCATCATCGGCGCGCAGGCTCTGGCGCACGCCCTCTACCCTGAACCCTGGAGCGACCAGACGTTGACGATCACCGTGATCGCGCTGCTCGTCTTTGGCTTTGGAGCGGAATTGGAGGGGCTGTACCGTCCCTGGCGCACGGGAACCGTCCTGCGGGAAAGCAAGGACGCCATGATTGCGTGGCTGGCTGTCCCCGTTGTCCTTTTCGCATTCTGGTTCTTCACCAAGACCGCTACGCACTACTCCCGTGTTGCTTCGTTCGCGTGGTTCGTCCTTACCCCAGTGTTCCTCTGCACCGTGCGTGTCGGGGTTCGCGGCGTTCTGCGTATCCTGCGGGTGCAAGGCCGCAACATCCCCCGCGTGGCAATCCTGGGTTGCACGAAGGACGCCGAGCGCTTGGCGGAAGCTTTCGAGGTCATGCCCTGGCTCGGCCTCAAACTGTCGGGCGTCTATGATGACCGCACCAAGGAGAGACGGCATGTCAGCAATCACCCGAGTTGGGCCGTGATCGGCAGGTCCGAAGACCTCATCCAAGCTTGCCGCCAAGGTAAGCTCGACGCCGTCTATGTCGCGCTCCCATTGCGGGCCGAGGAGCGCACCGCGGAGGTTCTGGCCGCTCTGGCCGACACCACGGTGGCCGTGTACTTGGTAGCCGACCTCCTCTACTACTCTCTGCTACGCGCGCAATGGGGCCAGGTGGGCAGCGTGCCGGTCGTCAGTCT
>JADGRD010000464.1 GCA_017881285.1 Pseudomonadota bacterium
TGGGCGAGCTGCGCCGGCAGCAGACTGCGCTCATCGCGCCGCGATCCGCCGCCGCCAACGATCTGGAAACCGCCATTCTTTACAAATCCCTCACTGCGGAAGGCTACGTGGCCACGCACGACGATCGGGATCGGTTGGCATACGAACGGGTCTCGCAACAGGCCAGTGAGGTGCTGCTTCGTTTGGGTGGGTTGGCTGACGACCAGGAAGGACGTGCTCTATTCGCGCCGTTGCCCGAGCTTGCCCAGGACTTCGATCGCGTGGCTGACCAAATCGTTGCCCAGGCACGCGCCGGAATGACAGCCGCCGAGGCTCGAGATGCCGAGGTTCGCCTAGCCCGCAGTCGAGAGACTCTGCTGGATTCGCTGCGTCGATACACGGATCTGCAGGAGGAAAAGGTGAACCGCGCCCGCCAGGCGATTGCCTCCGAACAAACCCGGACCGAGAAATCGCTCGTGGCATTTTCCCTGTTGGTGCTGGGGCTTTTGGGGGCCACGGGAATTCTGGCGGCTCGCGGGGTGCGCGCCCCGGCCAAGCGACTGGCGGCAGCTGCGCGCCGGGTGGCCGCCGGTGATTTCTCGGACGTGCGCAGCCTCGGCCACCGAGGCGATCGACGAGACGGTCGCGAGGCTCGGAACGAGCTTGACCAGCTGACCGCGGCCTTCGGCAGCATGGCCGCGGCACTGCAGGTACAACACGAAGAGCTCCAGGCGCAGAACGAGGAGTTACAAGCGCAGCAGGAGGCACTCCAGGTGCACCAGGGTGAGCTGAGCGGCCGTAACGGGGAGTTGCGCTGCAAGAGCGAGGAGCTGGAGGAGCGAGGACGGAGTTTGCAGCGGGTGCAGGAGGAATTGTGCGAGGCGAATCGGCGCAAGGACGAGTTCCTGGCCACCCTCTCGCACGAATTGCGTAATCCTCTCGCGCCCCTGCATTCCAGCCTGTATCTTCTGCGCCGGGCCGAGCCAGGCAGCGACCGGGCTGACCGCATGATGGCCATCATGGATCGCCAGCTCGGCCACTTGACGGCTTTGACCAACGACCTGCTCGATGTCACCCGGATCAGCCGCGGCAAGATCACGCTTCAGTGCTCGACCCTCGACCTGTGCGCCCTCGTACGCAGCGCAGCCGATGACAACCGGGCCCTTTTCGCAAGCCACGCCCTTCGCTTGGTGCTGGAAGTGCCGACGGAACCACTGTCGGTTTATGCCGACTCGGCTCGCCTGGCCCAGGTGATCGGCAATCTGGTGCACAACGCGGCCAAATTCACCCAGGCGGATGGCGAGGTCGCCGTCACGCTTGCGAGAAGCCCAGGCCAGGACAGCGCGCGCCTGATAGTCCGCGACACCGGCACCGGCATTGCCCCCGAGCTGCTACCGCATGTTTTCG
Organism: Pseudomonadota bacterium; assembly: GCA_017881285.1. GTDB lineage: Bacteria > Myxococcota_A > Polyangia > Fen-1088 > Fen-1088 > Fen-1118. The sequence goes on from JADGRD010000464.1 coordinate 1,387, forward strand.
AGCCCTTCTTCCAGGGCGATCAATCCCTGGCGCGTTCGCAAGGGGGACTGGGGCTTGGCCTGGCGCTGGTCAGGGCACTGGTCGAGATGCATGGCGGGAACGCGGAGGCAGCGAGTGACGGCCCCGGCCGCGGCTCGACATTCACCGTCGAACTGCCGCTTTGCAAGGTAGAGCGCGAGAGCACGCCCCCGCCCACGCTTTTGCAGCGCACGCGCCGTCGCGTGCTGGTGATCGAGGACAACCTGGACGCTGCCAATAGTCTGCGTGGCGTGCTGGAGCTGCTCGGCCACTGGGTCGAGACGGCCAGCGACGGACACCTGGGACTGTCCCGCGCCCGCGAGTTTCGGCCCGAGGTCGTGTTCTGCGACATCGGACTGCCCGAAATGGACGGGTATGCCGTGGCACGTGCCTTGCGACAGGAGGTGCAACTGCGTGACGCACTGCTGGTGGCCATGACCGGCTACGCCCAGCCCGAGGACAAGCGCCGCGCGACCGAGGCCGGTTTCCACGAACACCTTGCCAAGCCGCCAAGCATCGAGCGACTAGAGGAAGTCCTATCCCGCGCCGGGTTGTCGCCGAGTTGAACCCCAGGGAGATCGAATCGATGAACCAAGACACCTGCCGCCGAGTGGTGATCGCGGACGACAACGACGACATGCGCGCGGTGCTGCGCGGTCTTGTCGAGGGCCTTGGTGCGGAGGTTTCCGAGGCTGCCAATGGCGGGGACCTGGCCATCCTCCTGGCGGAGGACGACCGGGCGATCGATCTCCTGGTCACGGATGTGAGGATGCCGTGGGCGACGGGCGTTCAAGTGGCACTGTCGGCACGCAATGCCGGCCTGACCATGCCTATCATCGTGATCACGGCCTTCGGCGACGATCGGCTGCGCGACCAAGTCAAGCGTCTGGGCACCGCGACCCTCTTGCCCAAACCATTCCGCGCCGAGGAATTCTTGTCGCTGGCGCGTTCGTACCTTTCCGCGTGACCCTTCGACTTCACGCGGAACAGCCTCCTTCCCAACCACCGAGGGGCGGGGCGTCTGCCTGCTACGATGACGCGGTCGCGAGCCGCCTGACGAGATCGGGGCGATCCGATTTCGTCAGCCAATCTTCGAGTATCTTGCTGGCGAGGAGCGCCGTGAGCCAGGGATTGCGCGTCTCCTCTCGGGCCGCCCGGTAGGCGGCAGCCACCAACTCTTCGACCCTGTATGTGGACTTTGAAGTAGTGGTTTTCATGTCCCCCTTCGAGTGCAGGAAGTACGCCAAGCGCCGGGGCAAGGAATGCCTTGCACGGGGACTGATGCACGCCAGGACTGGTTACCTTTTGGGAACCAGCGTCGGGAATTCGTAACACGCCAAGGCCCGTCCGAGCCGCCAGACCGGCTTTCGCCCCAGGGCAACGCGCTGGTCCCGACCTTGCAGAGGCAAAAGACGGGATCGAACTACGATGGAGCCAACCGTGAATACACTTACGACGGAGCACGTGAACTGGATTGCCGGCCCATTGACTGACGGGGCATCGCAGGTCCAAGTGATGGAATTCGATGCTACGGGGGAAAGGAATATCGCAGCCTTCGAGGAACTGGTGGGTCGCTGCGAGGTCAAGGCATACCGTCTGGCCATGCAGTTGGTCGGCAGCGAGTCGGACGCACAAGGGATCCTCCAGGAAACATTCCTGTCCGCCTGGCAGAACGCGCCGCGGTTCACCGGCACGATGCAATTCGACCGTTGGGTGTATCGAACCGTTGGAAGAGCCGCGGTCAGGCGCCTGAATACCGTAACCCACCTGGGCACGGCTTCCGCGGGCAAGCACCGTCCTTCCTTTCGAGCCAATCCGAAGCTCTGGATCTGGCTGAGAGCGGAAGAGGACCCCCAGTGGTCCACGCGCCCCGCCGACCAACTCCGCTCAGAGGATCTCTACCGCTCCATCCGGAAAGCCGTCGACGCATTGCCGCACGAGCCGCGAATGGTGTTCATTCTCTGCGACTTGGAAGAGATGTCCGTTGCGGACGGCGCCGAAATCCTCGATCTGTCGGTGGCGCAAACGAAAGAGCATCTGCAAGCAGCCAGGTTGGCGATCCGCCACGCCATCGGCCTCTACTTCTCTGGCGGCGTTCACGACAGCGCGAGCACCTCGGTCTGCGCGGGTAACGACAATCGGCATATGTCCGAGGCGTCGATTACCGATCCATAGTAACCTTCTCCAGGGAACCTGACTCTCGGATGTCCTGATTCGCAACTGCGCCTTTCAGCCCAATCCCAGCGCCCGTGTCGACGACCCGCAAGGCGGCGTGGCCCGACGGAATGGCCGTCGTGCTGACCCTCACCCGACCACCGGCTGAGGTGAATTTCGCTGCGTTCTGCAGGAAATCTTCCACCACCTGAGCGAGGCGCTCCAGTCCGCAAGTCATACAAACGCCCTCTGGGCGCCTTGGGTCCGGTGGCGGGCTAGCGGCGGGCCCCGATTCGAGCCCCCGAAGGGGTCTCAGATGGGCTGGTTCAGATGGATCCCGCCCCCAATCCTGGCCCATGTCCCCCCCTTTCCCTTCGCCAGGCAGACGGGGGCCGGTCCGCCCACACGGCGTGCGGCGTGCGTTCTGGCTGGCAAGGGTCGAACGGTGCTGGATCAAGCCGGCCTACGCTTCGGCCGCGTCGGCTGATTCCCTCTACCGGCGGCGCAGAACCCGGCTCTGCCAGAACGGGGGACCGCGGGCCGCCGCCATCGCAGGCGCTTCGGCGGGCAGGCCCAGCTGGCGCAGGTAGCGCGCGATGTCCTCGGGATCCTGCACGAGCGCGATGAGCCTCAGCTTGCTGCCTTCCACCTGCAGCCCTCGGAGCTGATGAAGGTGCTGACCATCATCGCCCTGGCCAAGTACATCCACGACACGCCCTCGCTCGACGGCCGCACGCTT
>JADGRD010000465.1 GCA_017881285.1 Pseudomonadota bacterium
CCCGCCGACAACATCAACACGGTGTTCGCCTGTCTTACCAGCAACGTCAGCACCGGGGGCTGCGGCGAGGGGCACCAACTGCAGGCCTTCGAGTTCGCGCTGGCCGCGAAAGGGGTCGGCACCGAACAGCAGCAACAGGACTTCCTGCGTGGCAACGCCCTCCTCGCCTTGCTCTTCATCTCCGACGAGGACGACTGCTCGGCCGCGATGAACGATGGCATGTTCGGCGACAAGCAGGAGCTCCGGGGCGAATCGGCCAGCCTGCGCTGCGCGACCCGCGCGCATCAGTGTGGCGGCAAGAATCTCACGGACTCGCCGCCTGGCTATCCCACCACTGCCAGCTTCAGCGCGCCCTTCTCGACCTGCGCAGCGAGGACCGACGCCTGCCCCAATGCCCTGGACGGCCAGACACCGACCGACACCTCACAGCCCACGAGCTGCAGCCCGCTCCGGAGCGTGAAGCGGATGGCCGACAATATCAAAGCCCTCAAGGCCTACCCGGACGAACAAATCGTGGTGGCGGGTATCTTCGGCTGGCCGCTCGACGATCAGGACATGGCCACCGCCACCTACAAAATTGCTCCGGTTCCCACCGCCGACGCCGCGCATCCGACGATGTTCGACCTCTGGCCGGTTTGCTACGACCCGAATCACAAGCCGGCGCCGGCAACCACGGATGCGAATGGCTTCGACGCCACCGCCGCTGGCCCGGCCGCGGCGCCGGGATTGCGGCTTGCCGCTTACGTCGACGAGTTCGGCGAGAACGGCCTCAAGTTCAGCATCTGCCAGCCGGACTTGTCCAATTCCATGGGCCAGATCGGCGCCAAGCTAGCAAAGCAATTGCAGAACCGCTGCTTGCCCGCGAGCTATGCGCAGTACACCAACTGCAGCGCCCATCTCCTCGTCTGGGCCCTGGCGCCCACCGGCGGTATCACCACCCACCAGGCGAGCGCCGTCCCCGCCTGCGACAGCACGAACCCGGCGACACCTTGCTACACGCTGGTCCCGGATGCGTCCCCCTGTGCGACCGGGGAAATCCTCGTGCAGGTGGACGACGCCAGCGCCCTGGCGCCAGGCACCCTGCTCGAATTCGTCTGCCGGTAGGCCGAGTCGCTCGGGGAGACCCCTCACCGCCGCGCCTCCGGCGCGGCTGCCTCTCAGCCCTGCGGGCACTTCGGGTCCTACACGCCCTGCCCCTACCCCCGCGGCTTCGCCGCGCCCTCGCCCGCGTTGCGGGGCGAGGCGTGAAGTGGCGGGCCCCTCACTCCTCTCGCCGCCAGTGTAACCGCTTCGCCACGGCCGCGGCGAGCGTCTTATCCAGGCTTTCGAGTAGATCGCGGTTGCCGTCCTGGCGGTAGCGGCCGAGGTTGCGCTCGAACTCGGGCAGGGCTTCGATGAATTGGTGCAGGCGCTTGTCGTCGATCGCGCCCGCGGCCATGCCGTAGCCCTCGCGTTCGAGGTAGCGGGCGTTCAGCACCTGCTCGAACTGGCCCACGATGGGCACGGCCAGCATGGGGCGGCGCAGGTAGACCGCCTCGCCCATCAGGGTGAAGCCGCCGCTCGCGACCACGCCCGCGGCCGTGCGCAGGTCGTCGATGAATCCCGCCTCGGAAAACGGGCGGAAGCGCAGATTGCCATCCACCACCTCGCCGGTGATGTCGCGGCGCAAGCCATAGATGCGACACTCGCGGCCGCTGCGCTTGAGAATGTCGGGCAGGGCCGCGTTGGACGTCGAGGTCTGGTAGACCAGCAGGTGCCGCCCAGTCTCGGGCCGAGCCGCCAGAATCTCGGGCCGCAGGATGGGCGGGTGCAGGCTGGTGTTCGGCTTGCGCGTGGGCGGGTAGAAAAAGGTCGTGATGTGGTAGTGGAACGCGCCCGGGATCTTGGCCTTGACCACGGCGTTGGTCAGGCGGTAGTCGTTCTCGCAGCCGGCCAGCAACTCCGGCGCGTGCGCACAGCGGTTGATGATCTGCATGTTGTCGATCGAGATGACGGGCAGCTCGTGGCGCAGGCCGAAGAGATAGCTCCCGGTCTCGAAGTCGGAGATCACGACCTGCGGTTCGAACTCCTCGGCCACGTCGAGATAAGCGCGGATGTTCTTGGGCAGCCCCTTGAGGGCGCCCTTGAGGTTCTGCACGACGGTGCGCCACTTCTGCAGCTCGTTGTCCTTGTACGCGAGGGTGTAGCCCCAGATCTTCTTGACCGACAGCACGTCGCTCGCCCGCTTGGCCAGGTAGTCGGCCGCGCGCCCCGACACCACGACCTTGATCTCGTGCTTGCCGGCCAGCGCATCCAGCACCACGCGCGAGCGCATGGCGTGCCCCATGCCTTCCCCGGTGACTCCGTAGAGAATCCTCATTGCGAGGAGCATATGCCAACCACCAGAAGACGGACGAAATGACTTGCCGCCTCGCTCGCCGCAGCCAAGAGCGACGTCGCTTCCAGAGCACCGACCGGAAGGCCAACCGCCCCCTTTTCTAACGCCGACGCCGTCGTGGACTTCTGCACGAAAGCGAGCCATAGAGAACACGTGGCAAGCGAAGGCCGGATGCGGGAGATCCTGACGACGAGTGCGCCGTCGGCCGTCGTGCTGGTCCGTCTGATCGTGGGTGCCGTATTCCTGACGGAGGGAGTCCAGAAGTTCCTCTATCCGGCCGCGCTCGGAGTCGGTCGCTTCGCCAAGATCGGGATTCCGTGGCCAGGCTTGAGCGCCACGTTCGTCGCCATCGTCGAGATAGCCTGCGGATTGCTGATCCTACTTGGGTTCGCCACGCGGATGGCCGCCATCCCACTCATCATCGACATGCTGGTCGCCATTGCGACCACGAAGGTTCCAATGCTTTGGCAGAAAGGATTCTGGGCGATGGCGCACGAGGCACGCACCGACTGGTCCATGATCCTTGGAGCGACGTTCCTGCTCATCGTCGGCGCTGGCGCCGCGTCGATCGACGCCCGGCTGACGCGGCCAAAGCTCGGAGGCAAGTGAACCGATCGTGGCTAGCGCGACGCAATTTCGAAGCGTAGCGCTGGCTCTCGTCGGCACCCTGCTGTTGCCCGCGCCGCTCTTCGCGGGCCCACCCTACACCACCGACGATCCCGAACCCGTCGACTACCAGCATTGGGAGCTCTACCTCGCGAGCCAGCACGAGATCGTGCGCGACGGGGCCTCCGGCACGTTGCCCCACATCGAGATCAACTATGGCGCCGTGCCCAATCTGCAGCTTCACATGATCGCGCCGCTTGCGTACGCGCGGCCAACCGGTGGCGGGGCCAGCTATGGTCCCGGCGACATCGAGCTGGGCGCAAAGTTCCGTTTCGTGCAAGAGGGCGACTGGATACCGATGCTGGGCGCCTTCCCACTTGTCGAAATTCCCGTGGGCAACCAGACGAAGGGTCTCGGTAGCGGCCACTGGCACGGACTCCTTCCGCTCTGGCTGCAAAAAAGCGTTGGAGCCTGGACCAGCTACGGTGGCGGCGGCTATTGGCTCAATCCGGGAGCGGGCAACCGCAACTACGGCTTGTTTGGCTGGCAGCTCCAGCGGCGCCTCTCGGAGCTGGCCACCTTGGGCGCGGAGATCTTCTACACCACCGCCGACCGCACCGACGGCAGCGGAAACCTCCGCTTCAACCTCGGGCTCGTGCTGGACTTCACCCAGAATCACCATTTGCTCGTGTCGGCGGGTCGGAGCATCGCGGGCGAGACGCGCCTGCAAGGCTACTTCGCCTATCAGCTCACCTTGTGACGCCAGCTGGTGCCGCGACCGAGAGGCATTCTTCGGATGTCGCGGTGCACATCACGAGACGACTCCGTCACGGCCAGGACGGCAAGCGTCACGGGAAACGAGAAACGTAGGCACCTCATGGACATCAGAAGGGGGAACAACGCAAGGGATCCCATGACGCAAGAACATGCATCTTCGACTTTGCTCTATCCGCTTTCGCTGCTCGTTGCTCTAGGCGCAACGGCGGCGCTGCTTTCCTCCTGCAACCAGGCCGTGGGCCAGACTCGATCGGCCGGCGAAATTCCGCCGGCCGTGGACGTGAAGCTGGCTACGGCTTCGGACATCAAAGTGCCCCGCGTGCTCACCCTGTCGGGAACCCTGACCGGCAACGAACAGGCCAAGGTCGCGGCCGGCGCCGTGGGCAAGGTTATCGCAACTTTTGTCGAGCGCGGGCAGTTCGTAAAGAAGGGCGCGGTGCTGGTTCAGCTCGACGCGCGGGCCGTACGCGCGCAGGCCGAGGAGGCCGCCGCGCAACTCGAATCGCTCAAGGCGCAGCGGGC
>JADGRD010000036.1 GCA_017881285.1 Pseudomonadota bacterium
CGCGCCTTCCTGCGTGACAGCCTCGCGCGCGGCGAGTTGCCCACCTGGAATCCCCTTCAGGGGCTCGGGTTCCCGGTCTTCGGGGATCCGCTCTACGGCATCTTCTATCCGCCGAACTGGCTCTACTTACTCGTCGGCCGTGACTGGGTGGCCAGCATGTTCAACTGGCAGTGCTTCCTGCACATGGCGTGGGGCGCGGCGGGCGTGTGCTGGCTGGCGCGCCGCCTGGGCGCCCCCGCCAAGGCCATGGTCGTCGCCGGACTCGCCTGGGCGCTCTCGGGCTACACCACCGCGCAGTGGACAAGCGGGCTCCTGCTCCTGGCAGGCGCGTGGGTGCCGTGGGCCATGGTGGGCCAGGTGGCCTTGCTCGACAGCCTGCGCACGGGTGGAACGGCCTGGCGCCGTGGTCTCGTCAAGGCCGCGCTGCCCAGCGTGTTCGCGGTGCTCCTAGGTGAAGTCTTCCTCGCCCTGATCGGGGCCGCATTCGCCGTGGTCTTCGCGCTCGTGCTTCCTACAGTCGAACGGCGCACGGCTCACGTCTTGCCGAGTGCGCGACTGGCCTGGCTCGCGCGCGCCGGCCTGGCCGTGCTGCTGGCGTTTGGCGTGGGCGCCGTCGTCATCGTGCCCGCGCGCCTGCTCCTCGGTAGCACAGAACGCTCCGCCCCGCTGGCGCGCGATCTGGCCGAACGGTGTTCCCTGCATCCCTTGCGCCTCGTCGAATTCGTCGCTCCCCTGTCCATGGGCGACGCCTACGGTGATTACCCGGCGGCGGTGATCGTCGGCGAGGCGAAGCTCGACGGCCTGCCGCTCTCGTACAGCGTGTACATGGGCGCCAGCGTGCTCGCGCTGGCGCTGGCGGCGCTCGGCCGCGGGCGCAGGCTGGCGCTCGCGCTGGCCATGCTTCTGCTCGCCGCGCTTCTGCTGGCCTTTGGCAAGTACGCCCCCGTGCACGGGGTCTTCCGCCGCATCGTCTTGCCCCTCGCGTACATGCGCTACCCGGAGAAGTACACGGTGCTGGTGGTCGCCGCCGTGGCCTTGCTCGCCGGGATGGGGAGCCAGCGCCTGCTTTCCGCCGAGCCACAGCCCTGGCGCCGGAGCGCAGTGCTCCTCGCCGGCATCGCCGCCTTCGGCCTACTTGCCTACCTCGCGTTGCCCACTCTCTGGATGGTGTATGCCGTCCGCGGCGCCCTGCTCGGCTGCCTCGCCGTTCTGGGCATCCTCGCCGTGCACTTCCTCGCGGCGCGCAGTTCGCCCATCGCTCCGTTCCTCCTCGTCGCCGTCGTGGCTTTCGATCTCGCGGGGGCGGCCTGGCCGTTGCAGGGGTTCGGTGGCAGGCGCATCGCCAGTGACCCGCCGCCTGCAGCCCGCCTCGCTCTGCAACTGCGCCGGGACGCGGCCGCGCCGCCGCGCGTGTATCGCTCGAACCAAACCGACATAGCCGTGAACAAGTGGGTCAGCGCCAATTCCAACACCGAGGGGGAATTTCGGCTGGTGAACACCCTGATCACCAACACCGTCAATGCCTGGGGTATCGCGACCTTGCCCGGCTACGATGCCGCCATCCCGGCCCTGTTCGACCGCGTCTGGGACAAGGGGCTCGACGTGGGGCAGAGCGCGCTGCGCTTGCTGGGCGCCGACTACGCCGTGCTGCCCGTGGCCAACCCAGCGGACCGGCACAGCGATCGACCCGGTTTCGAACCCGTCTTCGATCCCTTGCCCGGCGCCCGCATGTATCGCGTCCCCAGCGCCCTGCCGCGCGTGTTCCTGGCTCGCCACGCCGAGGTGCTCTCCGACGAGAACACCATGACCCGCATCTACGAACAGGAGACCGTCGAGGGAGAAAGCGTGTGGCTGGCGCCGGACGGGGAGGCACGCCCGCTGCCAGCGCCGCCCGGACGGGCCGGCGAGTGCCGACTGGAATCGTATGAGAACAGCCGGCTGGTCGCGGTCTGCTCGGCCCGCGAGCCCGCCATTGCCGTCTTCGTGGAACAGCACGACCGCGGCTGGCGGGCCACGCTGGACGGCAAACCCGCGCCGCTCCTGCGCGCAAACCTCATCATGCGCGCCGTGGCCGTCGAGCCCGGCCCGCACCGAATCGTCCTCGCATACCGCACCCCTGGCCTCGCCGTGGGAGCGGTCATCAGCGGGCTGTGCTTGCTGTTGCTTGGCGGCCTTTGGTTTCTCGGCGGAAGGAAAGGCAACCACAAGGACGGGTGACAGATTCCCTGCCGGGTAGACTCCCGCTCACCCGGCTTGCCCTCCCAGGTCCGCGTGCAACCCCGGCAAGCGGCTCCGCCAGCCAGGATGGCAAAGGCAGCAGACCCGCGACAGACCTGTCCCGGTGCTCGCGGTTTCCTGGCGGCGGTCCACGGTTTTCTGGCGGCCCACCCTTGACTTTTCAGTAGTTACCGAGCGTCTATGGCGGCATGCATCTTGCTCGACGAAACCGCATGAAGATCTATGGACACCTGTGGGTATTGCCCCTGGTTACGCTGGCGATCTCGGCTTGCGGCGGAATTGGCACCGTGGAAACGGACATGGATGCTTCCGCTGGAAGCGGTGGAACCGCGGGCAGCGGCGGGAACACTGGCGCCGGTGGGGCCACCTTGACGCTCACCTCCCCGGTTTCCGCCACTGGCGCCGCGGGCGGTTCCCTGGGGGACGCCGGCTCACCCGCCGTATTTCCGCCGATGACGATAGACGGCACTTCCACCGGGCCTGTGCCGGGGATAGACGGCACTTCCACCGGGTTCGTGCCCACCGACGGCACGGGAACCCCGACGACGACCACGACAACCACCACCACGCCCATCGACGCCCTCCCGCCGACCCCCACGGGGCAACTCACCGCGGGATCCTGGGACGACAATCTCAACTTCGGCTTCTACTCGACCTACCTCGCGAACGAAACGACCGCCCAGTTGTCCGGCATGCCGGTCATCGGCCGCGCGGACCGCATGGTCATCCTGGTGAGAAGCGCGGACGCGCAGCCGGTGGCCGGCGCGCAAGTGAGTGTGAACGATGGGCAAGGTCACGTCTGGAGCTCGCTCACCGGCGCCGAAGGCCGCGTGATCTACTTCCCCGGCTGGGCGGCCGTTGCCGCCGACGCGACCGTCACCATCACCGCCACAGTGGCCACTCTCAGCGTCTCCACGACCGCCGCCGCCGCCGCTGGCACCGTCGAGCTCGACTTCGCCCAGACCGCCTTGCCCACGGTGACGGCACTCGATCTCGCGTTCGTCATCGACACCACCGGCAGCATGGGCGACGAGCTTGGGTACGTGCAGTCGGAGCTCGACCACATTGTGGGTGGCATCGCGACGCAGTTCCCCGGCATCGCTCAGCGCTGGGCGCTGGTCGCCTACCGCGACCTGGGCGACGAATACGTCGTGCTCAGCTTCGACTTCACCACCGATCTCGCCTCGTTCCGCGCGAATCTCGCGGCGCGGCGCGCGTTGAACGGCGGCGACACGCCCGAGGCCGTGGATCAGGCCCTGGCCGCGACCACCCAGCTCGGTTGGCGCGACGGCGCGACGGCGCGCGTGGCCTTCTGGATCGCGGACGCGCCCCATCACGTCGGGCTCGAGAACAAGGTGGTTTCCGCGCTCGGCGCGGCCGTGGCCAAGGGCATCCACGTCTATCCCGTGGCGGCCAGCGGCATCGACGACCTGGCCGAATTCACCATGCGTACGGCGGCGGAAGTGACGGGCGGCCGCTACCTCTTCCTCACCAATGATTCGGGCATCGGTGGCTCGCACGCGGAGCCACACATTCCCTGCTACTACGTGACCACGCTGGAATCGGCCATGCGCCGCATGGTCGCCACCGAGGTGATGGGCGTCTACATGCCGCCGGCGGCGTCCGACATCCTGCGCACCGGCGGGGACCCGCAGAACCAGCAGTGCACCCTGTCGAGCGGCGAGCCGGTCACGGCCTGGTAAGGAAAGTCCCGAGGCGGGGGCGCGATTCGCCCCCTCCTGGAGCAGCGGCCCCAACCCGGGAGCTCTGGCTCAGGTCCAGCGCCGGCGGCCGTTGCCACGCCCGCCGCCGTGATTCTGGCGGGTGGGCAGCGGGCTCGGCACCTCGCTCCCGGCCACGAACTGGTGGTTGTCCACCACGGACAGGGTCTTGCGCGTGAGCCGCTCGATGTCGCGCAGGTAGGTGCGCTCGGCGGCGTCGCAGAACGACAGGGCCACGCCGCGCGCTCCGGCCCGAGCCGTGCGCCCAATGCGATGGACGTAGCTCTCGGGCTCGTTGGGCAATTCGAAGTTGATGACGTGGCTGATGTCGTCCACGTCGAGGCCGCGCGCGGCGATGTCGGTGGCGACCAGCACGCGCACCTTGCCGCCGCGAAATCCCGCCAACGCGTTCTGGCGGGCGTTCTGGCTCTTGTTGCCGTGAATGGCGTCGGCCGAAACGCCGGCCGCCGTAAGATCGCGCGCCACGCGGTTGGCGCCGGCCTTGGTGCGCGTAAAGACGATGGCGCGGGTCAGGGCCGGATCGCGCAAGACCTCGCGCAGGAGGGAGCGTTTGTCGGACTGGCGGACGAAGTACACCCGTTGCGAAACCGTGTCGACCGTGGTGGCCGCGGGCGCCACGGAAACCTTGGCGGGGTCGCGCAGGATCTGGCCCGCCAGGGTGGCGATGGCGGCGGGCATGGTGGCCGAGAAGAGCAGGTTCTGCCGCCTGACCGGCAGCTTGGCGATGATGCGGCGGATGGGATCGATGAATCCCATGTCGAGCATGCGATCGGCCTCGTCGAGCACCAGGGTCTCGACGTCACCCAGGGGCACGCAGCCCTGGCTCATGAGATCGAGCAGGCGGCCCGGCGTGGCCACCAGGACATCGACCCCGCGGCGGATGGTCGCGACTTGGGTGCCCTGCGAGACGCCACCCAGGACCACGCCGTAGTTGAGGGAAACGTATTTGCCGTAGACGCGGAAGCTGTCCGCGATCTGCACGGCCAGCTCGCGCGTCGGCGCCAGCACGAGCACGCGCGGGCCGCGGCGTTTGGCCTGCGCTGGATCGGACATGCGGTGGAGGAGCGGCAGCGCGAAGGCCGCAGTCTTGCCGGTGCCGGTCTGCGCGCAGCCAAGCAGGTCGCGTCCCTGCATGACGTGGGGAATCGCCTGGACCTGGATGGGGGTGGGCGTCGTGTAGCCCTCGGCCGCGACGGCGCGCAAAAGGGGCGCGCGCAAGCCGAAGCGGGCGAACGCGCTGGTCTGCGGCAGGGGCGAATTCGCAGCAGACGACGCGAGGTGGGAAGTCGGTAGCGGAAGGGAGCGAGAAGCGGGTGTCGAAACGGAAGCAAACATGGACAAAGGAACCTCTGGGCAGTCTCCCCCGACCCGTCGGTGCGCCGCGCCTGTATAGGCGGATGGTCAGGGGTTATGGGAACGGTCCGTGCAAAAAACCGTTCAGACAGCAAGACCGCTAACCGGTTCCGGCGCGCTTCGCAGGATGCGAAGGCAGGACGGACTGACTATGCGCGCAGAAGCCGGTTCGCGCCAATGAAATCGCCGGCGGACTCGACGGAGGGAAATGCCGGCATCCATGCATTCAAGGGGCGGCAACGATGGGCAGCACGATGTGCGAGTCGTGCAACGGATCGTGGTGGATGCGGATCGTGGCTTTGTGGAAGTTGGCCGCCGTGACCTCGCTGCCGCCGCTTTGCAGGTTGCGCGAGAAATCGGGGAAGAAGGCGCCGCTCAACTGCGCCCGGATCCGGTGACCTCGCTTGAAAAGATTGCTCGTCACCGGCCCGCGGATGTCGAGCTGATAGATCTGGCCCGCGCGCAAGAGTTGCCGGCCTTTCGTCATGTCACGATAGCTCGCGCGCACGACGTCGGGGCCGGGGCTTCCGAGATTGAACGCCGTTCCGTCTGGCGCAAGGTCGTAGAGGCGCACCCACAGGTCGAGATCGCGGCAGGTGCAACTGACGAAGACTTCCGCGTCGACGGAACCGGTGACCTCGGTGTCGGCGGCGAGGGGTGCGCTGTCAAAGGTGAGCAAGTCCGGGCGCCGAGCCAGGTCACGGTAGTCGTGCGCACCGAGCTCGTCGTACTTGTTGGTCACCGGGTGGGCGGGATCGGAGACGAAGGCGCTCCAGCCGCGGCCTGGGCGACCGGGAGAGAGCAGGCCGGTCCGCCGGGGCGCGGCCTGCCCCAGGTGGAAGGTGGTGCGTGTCGCGGCGGGTGGCCAGTCCGTGGCTTCCCGCCAGACGTCGGCGCCCATCACGTAGTAGCGCACGGGCTTGCCGCTGCCCACGCCATTGTTCGCGCCACGCAGGTAATGATCCATCCAGTCGAGGATCACGCCGTCGTAGTCGATCTTCGCGTTGTCGGCAAAGCGACGTTCGCCCGCGACCGCGCTGCCCGTGGCGTCCACGCCATGGACCCACGGGCCGAGGAGCAAGGCCACACCCGTGGCCTGGCCATGACGGGCGGCCACGAGTCCTCGGAAATTGGTCACCGCCCCCTCGTCGCCGTAGCCTTCGTCATCCCAGCCTGACAAATCGAGAACCGCGGCCTGGGTTCGGTCGTACTTGGCCCGCAGATCGAGCCAGGCCCACCACGCATCATCGGGTGGGTGCCGCAGCCACTCGTAGTAGAAAGGGGCGACCTCGCGCAGCTGGTCCATATGATCGAGGGGCAGCACGTTGCGCATGGCCGGGCCCTCGCTGCGCCACGCCGCGAGGGCCGCGTCGGAGGTCGACGGCCCGGGAAGATGGTGCCGACGTCGAACATCGGGGGCGATGTCGTTCCACACCCACCCGAGCCACGACATGTCGAACGCGCCGCTGGCGTGGACGAACCCCTCTTGCGACGCGAAGGTCATGGCCGGAACCATGGCCTTGAGATGCGGCGGACTCTCCACCGCCGCCAGCCACTGCGCGGCCCCGGGATAGGAGAGGCCAAAGGTTCCGACGGCGCCATTCGACCAGGGCTGGGCCGCGGCCCACTCGATGGTGTCATAGCCGTCCAGGCCTTCTTGCTGGTAGGGACGGAATTCGCCCTCGGATGCATACCGGCCGCGAACGTCTTGCACCACGAGTGCGTAGCCGCGTTCGAGCGCGTGGCGAAAGGTGGTGTGCTCCCCCTGTTCCTGTTCTTTGTCGTACGGCGTTCGGTACACCAGCGTCGGGAAGGGACCCGGCCCCGCCGGGCGCAGGAGATCCGCGCGCAGCTTCACGCCGTCGCGCATGGGCACCTTCACGTTTCGCTCGACAACGGGCCCCGCGACGGTCCCGGCGTCGCTGCCGCCCCGGCGCGGGCCGCAAGCCGCCAGCAGCGCGAGCAGCGCGGCCGAGAGCGCGCGACCGTGCCGCGTGCCCACGAGATTCAAGCTCCGGCCCCCGCGTGCCTCACCCTGGTGACGATGGCCGATCGCGGATGCGCTGTAAAGTTGCCGTCCTCCCCAACCCGCCCCCGGTTCGGTAGCGAGCCCCCTGTTCGCCGCAATAATACCGATCGACGAGCGAGCGCTCCGAAGACGGCTGCCAGGATGGGTCGTCTCAGAGGCCCGGCGCCATGATCCTTCGAGTGGTGCCGCGAGCGCAGGGAGGTGCACGCGCTCCGCCCGAGCGGGGGGCGTTCGACCGGGTATATGAGGGCGCTCGTTGACGCAAGATCGGTTGTCGGACACTGGAGAGGGCGCCCGAACGTCCTACGCCCGTGCAAGCGCATCTAGAAGGAAGTCGCCGGCTGTCCGAGGTGGAGGAGGCCGTAGGTCGCGTTCTCGACCACGTCCTTGCCGAACGTGGTGAGGTCGGCGCTGCTGTTATAGGCGCCGGCGTAGGACAGGGCGAAGTCGGTGGCGTCGTCGACGTTGTTGGCAGGGTCGTCCCAGGCCCAAGCGAGCCAACCCATACCTCGCGTCTCGGCGGCAGTGATGACCTGCCCCGGGGTGATCATGGTCGGCGAGGGGCCGATATTCCGCCCTGGACCGAATTCGCCGAGGATGATCGGCAAACTCGTTGCCTTCAGGCTGTCGAGCCCGCTGTTCAGGTCGGTCTGCCACGATTGTCCGCCGCCGTTGCTCCACTGTCCGTAGATGTGAACGTCGAAGACGATGTTGCGTTGAGAATCGCTGTCGAAAATGGCCTGGGCGTAGGTGGCAACATCCGGCGCATCTTGTCCGCACCCTCCCGCGTCGATCACCAGGGTGCCAAGGTAGCCTGCGGCGCGCATGCGTGCCACTGCGGTGATATAGGCGTCTCGCCATACCGTGCTGTTCGCGGGCCCCCATTCATTGGCGACGTTGATCAGCACGTACTTCTCGAAGGACTTGAATGTCGCTGCCTGGGCCACCCACTGATCCACCGCGGTCGTGAGGTGGGCGGTGTCTTCCTTGCACGTCACGTTGTCGGCGTCGGCATAGGTGCCGGCGGTAAACCAAACCCCGGCCATGGGGACGATCTTCGCGTCGATCGAATCCTGCATGAGCTTGCTGCTCACGTTCCCCGCGAGCCAGAGCGGGACGCCCCAGCGGATGGTATTGGCGTGGGTCTTGGGAATGCCAGGCCACGTGGCGTCGTAATGGCACTTGTTCACGCCTCGAATGCGGAACTCGACGCCGTTCGCGTCGTACAGCTTGCCGCCGGTGACGAAGAACCCGGTGCCAGCATTGTAGGTCGGACGGCTCACGGCCCCGCGCACGCCGCACCCATCGGCCGCGCACGTGTCGCCAACCAGATCCGCTGCATTGGCGTCGAGGGCACTCGGGGCATCCTCGGATGGCCGCACGTCCTTGGCGACGTCGGTTCCCGTGCTGGCATCGTTGCGACCATCCCTGCCATCCCGGGCTGCATTTCCGTCGGTGCCGCCGGAGCCGCTCGCGCCAGTGTCAAGCCGGACGCTGCCATCGCGAGCACTGTCAGGGCCGAGGCCGGCGTCCAAGCCAACGCCGGTGCCGGGGCCGGTTGAACCGCCCGTGCCCGCCCTGAAGGTAGCGCCGCCTGAACCCAGAGTGCCACCGGACCCAGTCCCTACGTTGGTCGTGCCACCGGAGCTCGTCGCTCCTCCAGACGCGCCATCGTCGTGATGAGTGGACGAAGAGGAGTTGGAGCACGCTGAAAAAGCCGCGAGCAACGTCGGTGCAAGAAGACATGAACGCAAACGATTGATGATCATGCGGCTCCCCGTTATCAAGAAATTGACGTCGCGATCGTACGCTTGCGTAGCAGGGAAGTGAAGCATTCGGAGCGGGGAACGGCACTTGCGGCACGTGGTGAAGGCATTCATGGCACACTACCATGCTGAGCGATTCCGTCAGTGGCCAGGCGGGCGGTTGATCGAGAAGCCGGCTGGGTCGGCGAACGAGAACGGAGCGCGTGGGAAGGTCGTCTGCCGGACACGCCTCGATGGAATGCTGAACTTCTACTTCCGCGAGCCAGCCTGAGCCGCGACGATGAATTCCCGGACAGTACGCGCAACCAGCACGCCCGTCCCTTCCAATGGTCCTACCGACCGAAGTCCTGGTCCCACAAACCTGCCCCCTCTTCTAACGGGCAGAACTAGTTGACATAATGCCTTCCGTCGGCCATTTTGCGGACGTGATTCGGCGAGGGCAAAAGGGCGCTTGAACCCAGGCGCTGGCATGTGCCTTGCGATGCGCCGCGGACGGGTCGTCTACAAGCAACGGAGCTTCATCATGAGATCATTTCAGATGGTTGGGATAGGATTGTTGTTGTCCGCGATCGTCGGGTGTGGTTACGCACACGACGATCAGGTGGAGATGACGGCGAATGCGCTCGTCGTCAGTCAGGCGAATGTCCTAGGGTTCGAGGATGCGACGCAATGGCAGTCGACCGTGGCGCTGTCGTCGAGCACGACGCACTCGCAGGGGGCCAAATCGTTGGGGGTCAAAGCGAAGGGCTACGTCGAGGTCAACAGCGTCGCGCTATCGTCGCTAAGCGGTGTGACCAGCATGCTGAGCATCGACATGCAACTGCCGGCCGCGCAGTCGAACCCAAGCTGGTACGGCTTCGTTCAGCTGCTGGTATCGGTACCAAGCAAGGGAATTTACAACGCCTTCCTCGGTCAGCAGGAACTGACCGGGCGACCGCTTTCGCAGTTTCTCCCGCTTACCTTCAGCCTGCCGCCGAGCCTGGTGACCACGCTGCGGGCGGGCGGCTATAAGGATTTCAAGATCAAGGTGGTCGTCAACGTGCCCTGGGATGCGACCGGAACGTATCTTTTCGACAACCTGCACTTCCTCGCCGACTGCCCAACTGCGTGCGGCGCGCACGGTGCCTGCAATCGCAGCACCCTGAGGTGCGATTGCAACCTGGGTTGGGCGGGGAGCGCCTGCGCGACCTGCGCGGCCGGATTCGTCATGCAGGCGGGTGCTTGCGTACCGGCGAGCGGTGACTCTGCTTCGGTATGGCCGAACCAGTTCAGCAAAGCGAGCAGCGATGCCTGGTTGGTCGCCCACCACGACGAGATCCAGACGGTCAAGCCGAACGTGCTCGTGCTCGACTTCGTGAACGTCAGCACCCCGGCCGCCGATACCGCCCGGGTGAACCAAATCTTCGCCGCCCACGCGGAAGCCTCGCGCATGCAGGGATTCAAGAACCCGGCGCAGCCCTCGCAACTTCAGTATCAGCTGGCGAAGTTCGTCGACCTGCGCGACGGCGTGAATGGGCGTCCGGCTGCGCCGGCGGGATTCGCCTACCAGAACAGCACGCTCTACCCGGCCAGTGCCTCGGCGCGAAGCACAAGCGCGGGTGTCGACTACTCGATGTTCTTCGGCCAGGCCTTCGCCAATCTGTACGGCTATGCGGATCCCGCGCAGCCTGGCCGCTTCCTCACGTTGTGCGAACTGGTCGAGCGCGGCCTCGTGCACGAGGTGTGGGTGGTTGCGTCGGGCGATGTGCCCGACGCTGGGATGTATGAGGTCCTGGAATCGAAGCAGCGCTACCTGCCATCGGGAGAAAAGGACGCCGGCTCGTTCGAGCGTTGCGCCGGCAACGGCTGTTTCGACACCGCCGTTCCGATTTGCAGCCGGAGCGTCCGCATCGGCATGATCAACTACAACCGCGGTCCCGGCTGTTTCATGGAGTCGCTCGGGCATGGGATGGAGTCTGCCTTGAGTGGTTCTCGCGCGCCGTTCACGTACCACGATTCGATCTACGCTCCCATCGAAAACTGGTTCGTTCCGTTCGCTTCGTTCAACCTGGACACCAAGTACGGCCTGCCGTACAGAAACCTCTATAGGTTTCAGGAAAATTGCCCCGACGTGGTGGGCGTCGGAGCCTTCTGTTTCAGCTATCCCACGACGACCTCGCTCACCATCAGCTACCCAGGGACCAGCATCACCAAGAATCCCTGGGATGCCGTGTGCGGGAATGTGCATTTTTCGCCAAACGCTCTTGGCCAATATGACATTTGCGGCGATGGCCCGCGCATTGGCCCCTGCGATCCGGCTACCACCACCTCGGTCTCGAGCAGTTGCATGGGCTTTGGCCGCCACGGCGGGCCAGGTGGGGCTGACCAGCAGCAGATCATCTCGGGCATGAATTGGACGCAGTACGATTCGCTTGCATCGGACTGCGACGGCCCGTGGCTGGTCTGGTGGGAACAGAACATGCCGATGTTCGGCTCTGGCCAGACCTTCGCCGACGGCACGCGCATGAAGTCCGTTTGGCCCTATCTCTACTACTAGCGACAGAGCTCCTCAGCATCCCTGCGGCGGACGGAGCCGCCACGCCCAGGCGAGCTCCGTCGGGATGCTGTTCAAGAGCGCGTCCGTGCCCTCTCGGACAGTACGGGGCTGTGCGCGCGATCCCACGCGCGAAAAACGGACGCTGCTGCCGGCGCGCACAACCTTCGTCCTCGGCTCTACACGCAAGCGAGGATGTTGGCCGCCAGACGCGTGCAGTTGAAGGGGTAGCAGCAGTCGCCGATGCCGCAGGCCTCGCCTTGCTGCTTGCACCCGGGGCCGGCGTCGGGCGGGGGAGCGCCGTTCGTGGGCTGGTAGTGGATGAGCACACCATCCTCGCCGCCGGTCCAGATGTCGGTCGGGGACGATCCCCAGATCGTGTAGAGGAAGAGTGAAGTGCCGCTCGGCACGCTCTGAAAGCCGGAGACTCCCCCGTGCAGGATCCTGCCGTTGCCGCCCACGGCCCAGACGTCGTTCGCGCCCGCCGCCCACACGGCAATCAGCCCCGCGTCGCGGCCGTCCGCGATCTCGCTCCAGCGCGTCCCGTCCCAATGGAGCATGGTGCGTGGCCCTACCGTCCAGACGTCCGTGCTGCCGCTTCCGTGGATGCTGGTCAGGCTGGACGTAGCCGAGGAGCTGGCCTTGGTCCAATCCGTGCCGTTCCAGTGAAGGATCATTCCCGCGTTGTCGACCGCCCAGGCATCGTTGGCCGCCGGGCCCCAGATCGCCTGAACCGACCCGAGATCGGCAGGACCATAGGATTTCCAGCTCGACCCGCCGTAGGCGGCGATGGGACGACCAAACCCGTTCGAGCCTATCCACACCTGGTCCGCGCTAGCCGCCCACACCGCCAGGTTCTCGACGCCATCACCTTGGCTGAGGTCAGAAACATTCAAGCCTTGCACCTGGTAGTACTGCGAGGTGGCGCCGACGAAGAAGAGCGTCGACTGTCCGGCGAGGCCGAAGACGGAGTTCAAGGCCGGGAGTGCCCCACCCCACACGAACTGCCAGGACACCCCGCCGTAGGCCAGGAGCCGCCCGCCGATATCGACGGCCCACATCGAGTCGGGCAGGTCGCCCCACATGGACATGATCGAGTAACCGCTTCCCGGATCCTGAACTACCCAGCCGTAGGCGCCGCCGCTGCCGCCTGCTCCGCCACCGGCGCCACCGCCGCTGAGACTACCGCCCGTGCCGCCGCCTCCACCAGGGCTACCGCCCATAGCGCCACCCGCGCTGCCGCCGCTCCCAGCGCCTGGATTGCCACTGCTCCCGCTGCTGCAAGCAGGTTGGATGATTGCCGTGCAGAGCGCGATTGCCAGGGCCGCTCTCCGGCACGTATAGAGGTTCCGCATGCCTTCCTATAGCACGGTCCGCCCAGCTTCTATTATCGGCCGACCGCCGCTCGGGAGCGGATCGAAGGAACGATGGGACAAGACGGGACGAGGCGCGAGCTAGGATCACGGCCCACAGGTCGCGGGGATCGTTTCCGAGATGGTGCGCATGTCGAGCACCTCGACCACGGCGCGAGCGCAGGGCGGATTGCGCCAAAGCGGGTTGTTGGCGGAGGTAATCTCCGCGCGCATGTCCATGTAGAACGGCGTCTGCTGCGTAGGCGTCTGCGGGCCGGCGTCGGGCGACGAAAGGACGTCCCACCAGGGCTTGAGCGTGTCCAAATCCACGCAATAGTACTCACCGGTCGTGCAGTCCACGAACACCCACTGCTCGATGCCCATGTAGAGCTTGACCTGCATGTCCACCGTCGCCGTCGTGGACTTGCCGCCGCAGCCACAAAGCAGGGCAAATGCCAGAAGCCAG